>NZ_LARL01000128.1:0-2900 GCF_000980295.1 Odoribacter sp. N54.MGS-14
CTAAAACTCACAAATTGGGCAGTTAAAGAGTTCTGCTGTCTGATACAAGAGGATAAATTGAATTGATAGAACTCACCTATAATGATTCAATACAGCACTCATTCCTCCATACAAATTACAAATATCCCAAAGTGACGTTTCAGCACCACCCAAAATCAGACTCAGTCCATAATGATCGGCGTCGCGGTTTAAAGAACGAATTCCCAATTGTTTCAGATCATCGTAAAAACGGGCATATGAATAATCTTTGAGTAAGCGTACAAAAGGAATATTCAAGGATTGAGCCAAAGCCTGTCTGGCCGGTACGACGCCCTTAAAATCACGGTTAAAATTCGAAGGAGAATAACTTCCGAAACGGGAAGGGATATCGGGCACTAAGGTCCCGGGTAAAATAAACCCACTCTGTAACATGCAAGCATATAAAGCCGGTTTGAGAATACTTCCCGAACTCCGAACAGCCTGGACAATATCCACGTCATTTCCCCGGCTGCCCTTCCGGGGAGCACTATTCCCGACATAGGCCCTGACTTCTCCGGTCGGGACATGAGCCACCAACACAGCCATGTTATAGATATAATTCTGGCTCAGTAAAGCGGTATGCCGTTCTACGATCTCATTGATCTTTTTCTGCAAGCGTCCGTCGATATATGTCGGGCACACTTTTCCTTTTCTTTCCCGATAAGCCTTAGCCAACAGATGGGGTGCCACAGTAGGGATATCGAACTTTTTTTCCGGCAAGGGCTCAGCCAAGGCCAGGTGGTACGAATCTTCGGACATCACCCCTTCCCGGTATAATTTGGCCAACAACCCGTCTCTTTTTTGTTTCAGTAAAGTATTGTTCTTTCCGGGATAAAGCAATGCCGGTGCATTAGGTAACACCGCCAGTAAAGCAGCTTCGGCCCAGCTCAGCTGTTCGGGCCGGCGGTTAAAATATTTCAGCGCAGCCGCCCGTATGCCGACTACATTCCCCCCAAAAGGAGCGTGTGAAGCATACATCTCCAAAATCTGTTTTTTAGAATAACTCTGCTCCATCCGTAGTGTCAGGAAAATCTCCCTTATCTTTTCAGGAACGGTACGGGGCGGATTTCCCAAAGCCAAACGCACCACCTGCATCGAAAGCGTACTTCCCCCACTGACCACATGCCCGGCCTGTATATTCTGCACTAATGCCCGGCACAAAGCCCACCAATTCACCCCCTGATGGGCTAAAAAATACCGGTCTTCGAAAACCAAAACAGAAATAACATAGCGGGGAGGCAAATCCTGAACCTCTTCAAAACGCATCTGCCCATCATCCGCCACCTTCATACCCATAACCTGCCCTTCCCGGTCGAGCAACACCGTAGCATAAGGGTCCTGAAACAAGGGGACCGGCAGTATATTATACCAGATTATAAAAATCAAAAAAAGACCCCCACCTAAGAACCAAAATGTCCGGCAAGGGTTTCTTTTTATCCTATCTATCAAAATCATCATCTTCAGGTTAACGCAGTAAATTTACAACACTCCCCTGAAAAAACAAGTTTTATCAATCAAAACTCAACTCAAATTCGTCCAATAACAACACACTAGTTGTACTTCCGGCAAAATAATCTCCATACTTGCTGGAAGTAGCCACAATCACAATATAAGTAGGTTTCCGGGTCAGATCGCGATACTGGATATCTATCGTAAATTTCTCATAAGCAGACATCTTACGATCATTTTTGAGCTCTCCGTAGGCTATAATGGATGAATTATCAGCACTATAATCTACAAAAGTTTCTGTCTTTGAGTTGGCATGAAAAGCTTCTGTCCAATCGCATAAGGCCACATAAATGTGGCAACTGTCGGTTTTATTTTTTATAAAATCGAACTTACCATTATCAGGAACCTTATCTACTGTTCCTGAATTATATTTATAATAACCGGTCAACCGGGTAGGCCGGCAAGTGTACGGTATTCCGAAATCCAGTTTTGCATTAAAACCATCTAAACCGGCAAATTTACCGGTATAGAGACTTCCTGCCGCAAACTTAACCGCAGCATAACAAGAAGCGAGTTTTGCTGCCGATCCTTTTATCACATCACTTGTCTCTTCCGATGTCGGATTAAAACCAAAACTGGCCCCTCCTCCGTTCCCGGAATCCCAAGTAGAAATACCTTCTACGCCAGTATACCATGCCTTTCCATTTTTATACCACAGATCGAAATTACTATAAGGAACCTGCTCGGCAGCTTCGGTTGTAAAAGACACCTCAGTCCCTTGCTCTTCTCCGACTACACCACGTACCGAATAAGTAGTCTGAGGTTTCAGGCCCGTTGCTTTCGCTGTAAAAGTTTTTCCGCTAACCACTGCTGTCACTTTCGTCCAGGTTGTCGCACGGGCTTCCTTAATCTCAAAATAAGGAGTACCTGTTTTTCCGGAAGGGATATTTCCGTTTAAATAAGCCAATTTAGCCCAAGCATTCACTTCACCTGTAATATCTGTTCCAGCAGTTTCGCCCGAATCAATAAAAGCAGTGATGAGCCACCTTTCTATACGACCGAAACAAGTTACATAAATAACCTGTTGTTTCTGGAAATTTGTCAGGGTCAATGGATCAGGATCGTAAGTTGCGATGGACGATCCCAGTTTTACATCCTCTACTTGTATATTCGATAAACTTTGGCCTTTTTCAACAGTAATCTTAACCATTTTCTCAGCCAGATTTATAACAGCATCACCTACTTGATGGGCTACTTTAAAATATCTTTCAACAGGCTGATCGGCAGTAATAGTCCACTCATATTCCTGGTATGTGTTGATCAAAAAACGAAAAGGCTTTGATAAATCGACAAAAGAATCGACTTTCAAAGATGTTGCCGGAACGATATCTACAGATTGTTCCCGAGCCGGATCTGCAGTTATTTCCAATGTA
>NZ_LARL01000170.1:0-851 GCF_000980295.1 Odoribacter sp. N54.MGS-14
GTAGTCCCAGGCAGAGTTGAACTGCCGACCTCTACATTATCAGTGTAGCGCTCTAACCAACTGAGCTATAGGACTAGTTCAACCTTGTCTACCTGATGTTAGACTCGGCTTCTTTATTTCTCTTGTTTATCTCTATCTATACTTCTATAGATGGTTGATCTATATATTATAAATAAACAAGTACCAGTAGTACAATAATAGAACCTATGAAATCGTTGTTACGACATCGCTCCAGAAAGGAGGTGTTCCAGCCGCACCTTCCGGTACGGCTACCTTGTTACGACTTAGCCCCAATTACCAGTTTTACCCTAGGACGCTCCTTGCGGTTACGTACTTCAGGTACCCCCGGCTTTCATGGCTTGACGGGCGGTGTGTACAAGGCCCGGGAACGTATTCACCGCGCCATGGCTGATGCGCGATTACTAGCGAATCCAGCTTCACGAAGTCGGGTTGCAGACTTCGATCCGAACTGAGAGAGGCTTTTGGGATTAGCATCCTGTCACCAGGTAGCTGCCTTCTGTACCCCCCATTGTAACACGTGTGTAGCCCCGGACGTAAGGGCCGTGCTGATTTGACGTCATCCCCACCTTCCTCACATCTTACGACGGCAGTCTCTCTAGAGTCCTCAGCATGACCTGTTAGTAACTAAAGATAAGGGTTGCGCTCGTTATGGCACTTAAGCCGACACCTCACGGCACGAGCTGACGACAACCATGCAGCACCTTCACATTTGCCTTACGGCTATACTGTTTCCAATATATTCAAATGCAATTTAAGCCCGGGTAAGGTTCCTCGCGTATCATCGAATTAAACCACATGTTCCTCCGCTTGTGCGGGCCCCCGTCAATTCC
>NZ_LARL01000018.1:0-50766 GCF_000980295.1 Odoribacter sp. N54.MGS-14
TCATTTTCCAGAACAGTTTCCCGGTCCACAATGATTTCGTTTCGTTCGATAGAAACCACCTCACCGGTATCTTCATCCACGAAATCTTCCACCCAGGTCTTCAAAACACGCGCAGCCAACCGACGGCCAACGACTTTTTTCAATCCCGTTTTGGAAACATTTATTTCATCCGCCAGGTCAAATATCTGCAAGATATCCTTATCCGTCTCAAAGCCGATAGCACGTAACAAAGTCGTTACCGGCAATTTTTTCTTCCGGTCGATGTAAGCATACATCACATTGTTGATGTCTGTCGCGAACTCGATCCAGGAACCCTTGAACGGGATAATTCTGGCGGAATAAAGTTTGGTACCATTAGCATGAACGCTCTGTCCGAAAAATACACCCGGTGATCTGTGCAACTGAGATACGATCACACGCTCGGCTCCGTTAATCACAAAGGTGCCTTTGGGCGTCATATACGGAACATTCCCCAGATATACGTCTTCAATCACCGTGTCGAAATCCTCGTGTTCGGGATCCGTACAATACAACTTCAGTTTGGCCTTCAACGGAGCTCCGTAAGTCAATCCTTGCTCCAGACATTCGTCTATCGAATAACGGGGCGGGTCGATGAAGTAGTCCAAAAATTCCAGAACAAAATTGTTCCGGGTGTCGGTGATTGGGAAGTTCTCCTTGAAAACAGTATACAGGCCTTCGTTCTTTCTGTTTTCAGGCGTCGTACCCAATTGAAAAAAGTCCTTGAAAGACTTTAATTGCACTTCAAGAAAATCAGGATATTGCAACTGATTTTTCGTGGAGGCAAAGCTTATTCTTTTGTTTGAAGTATTTGAAGACATCTAATAATTTTTTGGAACCTAAACAATAATAACAACAAAATGGTTTAGAGTCACTTTTTGACTCTAAACCTCGAAACCCATGGAGGGTCTTATGACTTATTTAAGTTCAACTTCAGCTCCTGCTTCTTCCAGTTGAGCTTTCAATTGTGCAGCTTCTTCTTTAGAAACTTTTTCTTTCAAAGGAGCCGGAGCTTTGTCAACTAATTCTTTAGCTTCTTTCAGTCCAAGACCGGTCAGCTCTTTCACTAACTTCACAACAGCCAGTTTAGACTGACCACCTGATTTCAGGATTACGTCGAACTCGGTCTGTTCAGCAGCAGCAGCACCTTCGCCACCAGCAGCAGGAGCAGCTACAGCAACAGCAGCAGCTGCAGGTTCGATACCGTATTCTTCTTTAAGGATGTCAGCTAACTCTTTTACGTCTTTTACTGTCAGGTTAACTAATTCTTCTGCAAGTTTTTTCAAATCTGCCATTTCGATAAGTATTTAAAATGTTTTTATTCAAAAAATAATAATAATATTTATGCTCTATCTTCAAGAGTTTTAAGCACTCCGCCGATAGTATTCTTCCCTGATTCCAGGGCAGAGATAAGCTTCTGCATCGGTGATTGCAGCAACAGTACGATATCTCCCAGCAACTCTTCTTTCGATTTGATGCTAACCAGAGCGTCCAGTTGGTTTTCACCCACATAGGCACATTCTTCCACGAAAGCAGCCTTCAATACAGGTTTGTCATGGTTCTTACGGAACTCTTTGATCAGTTTCGCAGGAGCATTACCTGTCTCAGACAGCATCACAGCGCTAGAACCGGTCAAAGCACTATAAATTTCATTATAGTCAGCTTCCAAACCGTCCAAAGCAACACGCAACAAAGTGTTTTTTACCTGAATCAGTTTAATTCCTGCTTTGAAGCAAGCTCTACGCAACTCTTGTGTCGCAGCTGCATCCAATTCAGAGATATCACTGATATAGATATGCTTGTGTGCTTTTATCTGCTCGGTTAAATTGTCTATGATTACTTGTTTTTCTTCCCTTTTCATTCTACAAATGGTCCTTTAAAGGTTAATAATTAATCAAGTAATGACTTAAGGTCTAATTTAATACCGGGACTCATTGTACTTGACAGGAATACACTCTTCACATAAGTACCTTTTGCAGAAGAAGGTTTCAGTTTTTGGATCGTAGCCATAAATTCACGGGCATTATCCATAATCTTTTCTGCTTCAAAGTTTACTTTACCGATAGAAGTGTGTACGATACCAAATTTGTCAACTTTAAAATCAATTTTTCCCTGCTTAACCTCTTTTACGGCTTTACCGATTTCCATGGTAACAGTACCGCTCTTCGGGTTTGGCATCAATCCACGCGGACCTAGGATTCGTCCTAAAGCACCAATTTTACCCATGATGGCCGGCATAGTAATAATGATGTCGATATCAGTCCAACCTGATTTCAACTTTTCAATATACTCATCCAATCCAACATAGTCGGCACCGGCAGCTTTGGCTTCTTCAACCTTATCAGGGGTACAAAGTACCAATACTCTGATATCTTTACCGGTTCCATGGGGCAATGTAACGACACCGCGAACCATTTGATTGGCTTTACGCGGGTCTACACCCAGACGAACGTCTATGTCAACTGACGCATCAAACTTGGTAAAAGTAATTTCTTTCACCAGCTGAGCAGCTTCTTCAATGGTATAAGCTCTACCATCTTCGATCTTTTCTAAAGCTAACTTCTTATTTTTTGTCAGTTTACTCATTACGTTTGAAGTATTACGAATTCATTAAAAAGGTTTCTCACCATCGATGGTGATCCCCATACTTCTGGCAGTTCCAGCTACCATGCTCATTGCTTTTTCAATTTCAAAAGCATTCAAATCGCTCATTTTGCCTTCTGCAATTTCCTTTACTTTGTCCCAAGACAAAGAAGCCACCTTTTTACGGTTAGGTTCTGCAGAACCGGATTTGAGTTTTGCTGCTTCCAAAAGCTGAATAGCAACAGGGGGCTGTTTGGTAATGAAATCAAAAGATTTATCACCGTAAACCTGAATAATCACCGGAATGATCTTACCTGCCTGGTCCTGAGTTCTTGCATTGAATTGTTTGCAGAAGTCCATAATATTGACTCCTTTAGAACCTAAAGCAGGACCCACTGGAGGAGAAGGATTCGCGGCACCAGCTTTAATCTGTAGCTTGATAAGAGCTTCAACTTCTTTTGCCATTTTTTTTAGAGTTTGAAAGTTTATAAAGTTATAAGGTTTATAAAGTTAATGAAAACTGCAGTGCTGCTTTAATCACAACCAGAGCAGAACACACTTTAAGAACTTTAGAAACTTTAAAAACTTTAAGAACTAATATTTGTTTATTCTTTTTCTACCTGCATGAAACTCAATTCGAGTGGTGTCTGACGACCAAAAACCTTGACAATTACTTTCACCCGTTTTTTGTCATTGTTCACTTCCTCTATCACGCCGGTAAAACCGTTGAACGGACCGTCAGTAACTTTTACCGATTCGCCAACGACATAAGGTATGTTTATCTCCTCGGGCTGTTCCGACAGTTCATCTACTGTACCCAGAATCCGGTTGATTTCCGATTGACGCATCGGCACCGGATCGCCCCCTTTAGTTTCCCCCAGGAAGCCTATCACGTTCGTGATATCACGAAGCATGTGGGGAATCTCACCGACAAGAGCCGCCTCTATCATTACATAACCGGGAAAAAAGTTCCGCTCTTTGCTGATCTTTTTACCGTTACGTACCTGATAAATTTTCTCGGTAGGTATCAAAACCTGTGAAACATAATCTTGCAGCCCTAGACTGGCAACTTCATTCTCGATATACTCCTTTACCTTCTTCTCTTTCCCGCCGATCACACGAAGTACATACCATCTTTTTTTAATTTCTGCCATGTAGTTCTGAAGATTAATAAAACATACTATATATGAAATCCATAATGTGTCTGAACGAAAAGTCCATTACAAATATACCAATTGCAATAATGACGGAAGCTATCATTACTATGGTGGCACTGCTCTGGAGTTCAGACCATGATGGCCAGGAGACTTTATTGACCAGCTCGTTATAAACGTCTGCGAAATAAGCTTTTATTTTCATTTTAGATCTTCGATTGTAAATTTTAAATTGCCTGCAAATTTACAATTTAAAATTTAAAATTAAAACATTTCAGCACGGGAGGAGAGACTCGAACTCCCGACACCTGGTTTTGGAGACCAGTGCTCTACCAACTGAGCTACACCCGTATCTTTATTTCGGATTTTTAATTTACGATTTACGATTATCCGGGAAACCGGTAACCGTAAACCGTAAAAATATCCTTCAGGATTCGGACTCCGATCGATACAAGTTTGCAGACCGGAATCACAAATCAGATATTAATTAACCAAGGATTTCAGTAATCTGACCGGCACCTACGGTACGTCCACCTTCACGGATAGCGAACCGAAGACCTACTGAACATGCTACCGGAGTCAACAATTCAACAGTGATTGTTACGTTATCTCCCGGCATTACCATTTCAGTTCCTTCCGGCAGAGTGATTTCACCGGTAACGTCCATCGTACGCAGATAGAACTGAGGTCTGTACTTGTTGTGGAACGGAGTGTGACGACCACCTTCTTCTTTCTTCAGGATATAAACCTCAGCTTTAAATTTGCTGTGCGGTTTAACTGAACCCGGTTTTGCCAGTACCATACCACGTTTGATTTCGTTTTTGTCGATACCACGCAGCAACAGACCAACGTTATCACCAGCTTCTCCTTCATCCAATAATTTACGGAACATTTCAACTCCGGTACAAACGGTTTTCTTACCATCAGCACCCAGACCGATAATTTCCAATTCATCACCTACATGTACAACACCAGTTTCGATACGACCGGTAGCAACAGTACCACGACCGGTGATTGAGA
Source organism: Odoribacter sp. N54.MGS-14 (assembly GCF_000980295.1). Lineage (NCBI taxonomy): Bacteria > Pseudomonadati > Bacteroidota > Bacteroidia > Bacteroidales > Odoribacteraceae > Odoribacter > Odoribacter sp. N54.MGS-14. Next base: position 4,776 of record NZ_LARL01000018.1, read on the forward strand.
ATACGTCTTCAACCGGCATCAGGAACGGTTTTTCATTATCACGCGGAGGAAGTGGAATCCAGTTATCAACAGCATCCATCAATTCCATTACTTTTTCTTCCCATTTAGCCTCGCCGTTCAATGCTCCCAGTGCAGAACCTAAGATGATCGGAGTATTGTCACCATCATATTGATAGAAAGACAACAGTTCACGAACTTCCATTTCAACCAGTTCCAACATTTCAGGATCATCCACCATATCCACTTTATTCAGGAATACAACGATTCTCGGAACGTTTACCTGACGAGCCAAAAGAATGTGTTCACGGGTCTGAGGCATCGGACCATCAGTAGCAGCACAAACCAGGATAGCACCGTCCATCTGAGCAGCACCGGTAACCATGTTCTTTACATAGTCGGCGTGACCCGGACAGTCAACGTGAGCATAGTGACGGTTAGCGGTAGAATACTCAACGTGAGAAGTATTGATGGTGATACCTCTTTCTTTTTCTTCCGGAGCGTTATCGATCTGATCGAATGATTTTACTTCGGAAAGACCTTTTTTTGCCAACACGGTAGTGATAGCAGCAGTCAAAGTGGTTTTACCGTGGTCTACGTGACCGATAGTTCCAATATTTACGTGTGGTTTTGACCTGTCAAACTTTTCTTTAGCCATGACTTAAAAACTTTTTATTATTAAACAATTTATCTCAAATAACTCTATATACAAACTAAAACTCATCAGGGGAATCAAAGACCTGCATACAACAAGCCTATTCAGCCCACTCTTTTGAGCGTGCAAATATAATTAAATAATTCTGTTCTACAAAATTATTTTCTTTAAAGTTGAATGTTTGTGTTTCAACTTTTTATCCGACTATCGGTTTCCGACTCTCGCACAGGTTTTACTCATCCGCCTCCAGCCTTTCCTCCCCTGCTTTTTTAACCTTCCCGCTTTTAGCTTTCCAGTCTTTAACCTTTAGCTTCTGATCTTCTCGCCTTTAGTCTTTTCAGCACTCTCTTTCTTTCTCTTTGATTTTCACCAATTGACGCTTTACTACATCATAAAGCTCATCGACTGCTTCCTCGAATTTCTTTGCATTTTTCTTTGCAAAAACTTCTTGGCCTTTAACATTCAACAGTACTTCGACTACTTTATTTTCCAGATTGTCGTCTTTTTCCAGTTTCAAGGTAACTTCCGAACCGATAATTCCGTCGTGGTATTTATCTAATTTAGAAATTTTCTTCTGAATGAAATCTTCCAACTGAGAACTTGCTGAAAAACCAACCGCATTAATTTTAATTTCCATAGTACTTCCTCCTTAAATTTTAAGCCCGGGGATGAGCTTGGTTATAAACCTTTTTCAAACTCTCAAAAGAATTATGAGTATAGATTTGAGTCGCAGCCAGTCCGGCATGGCCGAGTAATTCACGGATAGCCTCGATACAGGCTCCGTTATTCAACAGAGCCGTAGCAAAAGAATGCCGCAAGACATGCGGACTTCGTTTCTTCAACGAAGTGACTTCGCCCAGATATTTTACAGCTAAACGATAAATAAATTTATCATATACCGGTTTTCCTTTATCCGTAACGAATACAAACTGATGTTTTTCACCTACCAGTTCTTCCCGCTTGTTCAGATAAATCCGGAGATCTCCGGCCAATTCCGGTAACATGGGAACAATCCGTTGTTTGTCTCCTTTCCCATTCACCCGGATCACCGCTCCCCCCAAATCGACGTCTTCCAATTTCAATGCCACCAGTTCCGAGCGTCTCATTCCGGTATAATAAGCCGTCATCAACACCATCCGATCACGGATATTTGCAAAATCCTTGTCGGAAGCGTGTTTATCCAACACCTCATCCATTTGATAATCGGGCACAAACACCGGCAATCGCTTTCCCATTTTAGGTGCCACGACAATCTCCGTCGGATCTTCCGTCAACTTTCCCTCCCGTACCAGATAACGGAAATAAGTCCGTAAAGAACTCAATTTACGCCTAACGGAACGGGCAGTCATCGGCCTCAGCTTTTCTTCACCGTCCACCCCGCCAATCTTCAACCCACCGGACATCAATCCCATTTCAAACCGCCGGACCATCTTGGAAGTAATTTCCTCATCCTGCCGGATCAATTCCACTTTTTCACAGAACTCACGAAACTGATTCAAATCTTCTTTATAAGCTGTAATAGTAAGCGCTGAATAGCGCTTAATATTTTTCAAATAACTCAGAAATGAATCTATTTCCATACTCATCGTTCTTAAAACGAACCCAATTTAACACTTTCCTCCGGGAAAAACAAGCCCGGGAAGAAAATTATTCTTCTGCCTGTTGCAAACTCTGCTTGTAGGCAGCTTTGATCCGCTGGGCCCGGTTACGTACTGATGGTTTTGTGAAAGCCTGACGATCTCTCAATTCTTTTACAATACCGGTTTTTTCGAATTTTCTCTTGAATTTCTTTAAGGCTCTCTCGATATTTTCGCCTTCTTTTAAAGGTACAATAATCATAATTTCTAATTTTTATAGTTTATAATAAACGCATTAAATAAAATAACAACAGGGTAACGCCCTCCCATTACAACCTCCGGCTTAGTCTCTTCCTGAGGTCATTTTGTCTTCTATTTTCAGTTCTTTTCTACTTCATGGCAAGCACCGCTTGTCCGAATTTAAGCACCCCCTTCCAAAGTGGATTGATTTTTAATGCGTTAAACCTATTCAAAATGGACGGCAAAGATAAGGGAAAAAGTAAAAAGTAAAAAGTAAAAGGGAAAGAAAATTTACCCCGATTTTTAAAATGCTTTCCACAAGGCCTGAAAATCTTTATACAAACCGTAACACACCAATTCGTCTTCCTCTTTCAACAGGTAATTGCCGGGAATAACCGTCATCACCTCTTTAGTCAGTTTTTTCATTCCCAGTATATTTTTCACTTCGGCAGCCTGCTTCAAAGCAATCAGTTTTAAATGAAAATCCTCTTCGAGGTTCATTCCACTCAAAGGATAACCGGCACATTTCCGAGGCACTTTAAACTTAATCACATAATAGTCTTCGTCGACCCGGAACGACTCGGCATGAATACCCAAAGCCAGGAACTGTACAAATTCGCGGGCGGCATCTTTTTCAGGGGTCAGCACTTTGTCGATAGCGAAAGCTTCCAGTATCGCCTTATGCACCGAATCTATAGCCCGGGCAAAGATATGCTTCACTTTCTTTTGTTTCAGCAAAGCGACCACCCGTACAGAAGCCCCGAAATTTTCTCCGATAGCGACAATCACCACATCGATCTCTCGGAGTGGCAAAGTTTCCAGAGCCAGTTCATCCGTTGCATCCAACACAAAAGCCGTGGTAATCTTGTCTTTCAGATTATCCACCCGCCCTTCGTTCTGATCGACACCGATGACTTCGTGTCCGATGGCCATCAACTCCTCGGCCAAACCTCCTCCATAATTTCCCAAACCAATGATTATATATTTCATATGTATATCATGTTAATACGACAACTCTCTTGCTTAGTTGATGATCAAATTATCATCCGGGTATTTATATTTGGTATGCTTCTGCGGAGGTACGAATCCCAATACGATCGTAATGACTCCCACCCGCCCGATAAACATCAGCAAGGATACGAATAATTTACCTGCTTCTCCTAAAGCCGGAGTCAGACCGAGACTCGACCCGACGGTACTCAAAGCCGAAGTACACTCGAAAACCAAGGCCAATAGCGAAGCATGCGGTTCGAGCACACTCAGGACAAATACACCCAGAAAAAGAATCATAAGGTACATCACCAGGGTAGCATTGGAACGCCTGATCGAATCCACCGAAAGCTGCCGCCGGAACACCTCCACCCGGCTTTTTCCCCGGATCACAGCAAAAAGGCTCAATACAGCGGCAGCAAAAGCATTCACTTTAACTCCGCCGGCAGTAGATTGGGCAGCCCCTCCGATAAACATTAAAAGCAACATCAGCAACAAACTCTGTAATGAAAAAGAGGTCAAACCGATACTCGTAAACCCGGCCGTACGGGGACAGGTCGCATTGAAAAAGGCCTGTACCCATTTATCCGGCATACTCATTCCCGCAAAAGCTCCGTTCCATTCGAACAGAAGAATCGCTATAGTCCCACCGGTCAATAAAATCAGCGTCGTCAACAAAACAATCTTAGTATTCAGATTATACAAATGCCGGATACGCTGTCTATCCCTTTTTCCTGTACGGATAAAATAAAACAAACGCTTCAGATGATAACCGGCGATATGCTTAAAATTCACCAAGATCGGAAAACCGATTCCTCCCAAAATAATCAATACGGAAATGGTTATATAGAGCAGATTATGGTGTTGCATGACCAAAGGATTACCGAGATTCTCCGATAAGGTCGAGAAACCGGCATTACAAAAAGCCGAAATAGAATGAAAAGCAGCAAACACCATTTCCTGTTGCACCGTCATCCCCAAAGTACCGTGAATACTCAGAAACAAGACCAACATCCCGGCTCCTTCTATCACTAAAGTGAAAAATAAAATATAAATCACCGTCGACAACAGAGACGACAAAGAATCGGAACTGATCATATCCCTCACCGCCAACTGATTATATACGGAAGTATTACCCATAAAAAACATGGCGAAGAAACAGGTGAGCGTCATTACTCCCAACCCACCGATCTGTATCAATATAATAATGACCAACTGTCCCAAAGAAGTGAAAGTCGTCGCTACATCTACCGGTACCAAACCGGTCACACAAACAGCACTGGTGGACACAAACAAAGCATTTACCCACGAAATACCATCAACGGTACAACGAGGTAACATCAACAAACCGGTGCCGATACAAATAATAAGGAAGAAACTTCCGGCCAGAATCAGGGAGGGATTGGTCCGTTTTCCCAAGAGTCCGATCACCCCCGAAGATAAGCGCAATAAGGAAAGTAACAACAACAGAATCAGCTGAAAAATACGGTTGTTTAAAAATAACCAGAAATATTTCAATGCCCCCGATTCCGGTTCGAAAAAAATGACGGGGATTAAAGTCAGATAAAGTAAAATATTCAATACCCATGTAAATGTCCGGTATTTCTTCAGCGTTTCCCGATACGCCAGCCCGATATGCATCGTGGTCTGAACCAGGAAAACGCCCCATACGGTCCGATACAATACACCGAGATCTGCCTCCGCTCCTTCCGAAATAATAAAGCCATGTTCATAGACGACACCGCCAATCAAGGCCAAGGCTGCCAGAAACGTGACAGCATCTATCCCACCCAACACTTTTTGCAGGTAAGGTTGTATCCATTTGTGCCGGTATAAAAAGGCTTTATGATATAATTTCATACCTAAGGATTGAACATATCTTTACAATAGTATCCCAAAATATTATTGATCATAATCACATAATTCGCTGCCTTCCGGTGATCCGGATTCAGGCGGAGAACCGTATTGAATTTATTCAAGGCTTCCGTCATTTTTCCGTCGGCATACAACAATTCTCCCAAGAGCAACCACTCCTCTTCATCTGCCGGATGTTTTCCAACCCATTCTTCCAGTAAGCGGACAGCTTCTGTCCGATTCCCTTTTTCGATCCATTCCTGTATTTCTTTTCTCATAAATATGCTTCCAATTAATCCTTTTCTATAATATCCTCTCTTTATTTCTTTACCTTGACAAGGAGTTCATTTTTATTTCCGACCCGGTCTTCGACAATAATCTTCACTTCATTCACCTGACCGGAAACAAAAACCGGTTCTTTCAGACTGCAACGCATCAAATTATAGCGCGGATCATAGGAAAACAGGCACCACCGGCCATTTACCTCTCCCCGATAAGTTGCAATCCCTGAAAAATCATCTTTTATCTTAAATTTCAAAGAACCATCCGGAAATTTCCCTAAAAAAGAAATCACCGGCGGTTGCCGGTCTTCGGCTATCGTATACCGGCTAAGATAGCCGATTCCCGCCACCAGGCCCTCTTCACTCCACTGAGTTGCAAGCGGGTATTTCCTGCCGGCACGGTCCACCTCACAAATCAAAGCCTTCCGGTCAAATTCCCCGGCCACAGACAAACGGGCTTTCTTTAACAAAGGAACATCTTTTTCCGATAATACAAAAATATCCCTTCCGGAAACCGTATCTTTTTCTATTTTCATCCCTTTCGGCACCGAAGCCGACAAAGCTCCGGCCTCTAAATCCAGCGTAGCCCCGGACAAGTCCAGGCTATAGCTGCGATCATAGCGCAACACCTCCTGTTCTTCCTGCACAGGCGCCTCCTTGCCTTTCAGGGTCAACGTTACGGTTGCCCGGTTACCATTGATATCTTTCAGATCGATTTTCACCGGTACAATACTGTCTTCACCGACAGTAATCCATCCCTGATTCCGATTCTTCACCCCCATCACCTGTTCCTGATAATTACCAAAACAACGATAAACCGTTTCCTTTTTCTTATAACAGTCAAAATCCTTTATTTCATTGATAAAACAAGTCTGATCAAAAGAACAGGAATCCATCTGCATGGCAAAAAGCGTATCTTTTCCGGCCACTACTCCTAACCGATAAATTCCCAGTTTATTCCAGGAATCATTCATATAATCCGTAACAAATACAGCAATACCTATTTTCCCTGCCGGAATATTCAACTGTCCGAGCGTATAGCAGCCGTTCACCGACTGTTTCAAAGCCACCCGCCTCACCAATCCGACACAACCCGAAGCCGATTCACGATACAGATAAACACCTCTCACCACCGGTATCCGGCTATCCCGGATCTTATAAAAAAGCAAAGGATTCAAGGTATGTTCAGAACGGGTATTCCTGACTTCGAAATGCAAGTGTGGTCCCCCGGAAGATCCGGTATTACCACTAAAAGCAATCGTATCTCCCTGATGGAAGATCAACTGCCTGTCCCTCACCTCTTCATCTATTTTAAAGCTTTCCTGTTCGTATTGAATTTGCCGGACAAGCGCTGTGATACGAGCGTTGAAACGTTGCAAATGTCCGTAAACCGTGGTCGTTCCATCCTCATGCTCCACATACAATGCCTGCCCATAGCCGGTAGGAGACACACTCACCCGGACAACTTTACCGTCTTTCACACACACGACGGGCAAGCCTTCCACCCCACCGGTTCGGATATCGATACCCGAATGAAAGTGAGTCGCCCTCAATTCTCCGAAATTTCCACTCAACAAAACAGGCCGATCGATCGGCTTTATCATGTCCTGGGCAAATATATTTAATGAAATCAAAGACAACCAATTAAACAAAAAATAACGAATAAATTTCCTATACCTCCTTTTTTCCATATCAAAAAAAACACTAATTTTATGCTGCAAATATATCAACACTCTTGATAATTTAAAGAATAAATTTTATCTTTGTCATGAAAAGATTGAGTTATGGCAGCAAAACACGATGCCGTTATAAACGAGCTGAATTTTAAAATAGATAAATTAATAAAACTATATATATCCTCTCTGGAACAGAACAAAAGTCTGGAAAGCAAAATACAGGATTTGCAATCCGAGCTTGAAAACCTGCAAAGAGAGAACAAAGATTTAAACAATAAACTAAAAACAACCAGAGTGGCTAGTGCAATTTCGGAAGGGAACGGAAGTTATGAAGCGAAAATGCGAATCAACCAACTGGTGCGGGAGATAGATAAATGTATTGCTCTTTTGAATAATTAATTATGTCTGAAAAACGCAACATTAACTTAACTATTGCCGATATACCTCTGAATTTGAATATTTCAGCAGCAGATGAAGAGATCATCCGGAAAGCGGCAAAGGAAATTAATGAACGTGTTTTAAAATATAAAACCGGAAATACAGAACCGGAGCCTTTTTATTTTTTAGCTTATGTTTCGCTGTTGCATACGATAAAAATGCTGCAACAAGAACAGAAGTTTAATGAAATAGAACAAATTAATTTGAAACTTGATGAATTCATCAAAGAGTAAGTATTTTTAGAGTTCTTTGAACATAGATATTCCCGCATTATTTCGACTTTAAGCGAAAAACTCAACACTCAAACAATTAGAGCAGACGCTTATATTTGCACAAGACAGGCCTCGACTCTTCGGAGTTCCTTCGGGACAGTGGAAGTCTGAATCAAATGGCAGCTCTACCCGTGTCATACAGGGGTTTTATTAAAAAGAAATAGTGCGGGATTTTTTTGTGCATTTACAAAAAGAGAAAACAGTGTAACATTAAACTATATTATAAATTTAATTAATAACAGAAATATGACAATGACAACAATAATCGCAAGCGTGATAGCTTTGTTCGTCGGTATAGCGATCGGCTGGTTTATTATGAGATTAGCCATGAAATACCGGGCACAAAATATCATCAAAGAAGCTGAAGCTGAAGCAGAAGTGATCAAAAAGGATAAAATTCTTCAGGCTAAAGAAAAATTCTTACAGATCAAAGCCGAACATGAAAAACAGGCTGCTGCCAGAAATAATAAGCTGTTGATGGCCGAAAACAAGTTAAAACAACAGGAAACCGATATTTCGCGCAAACTGGAAGAAATACAACGCAAAGGGAAAGAACTCCAAAGCCAGCAAAGCAACATAGAAGTACAAAAAGAATTGATCGAAAAGAAAACGGCAGAATTGGACAAGATCAAAAAACAGCAAATCGAACAACTTGAAGCCATTTCAGGTATGTCCGGTGAGCAGGCAAAAGAAAAACTGATCAACTCTCTGAAAGAAGAAGCAGAGGCAGAAGCCATCTCTTATGTCAACGAGATCATGGAGGAAGCTAAAATGACTGCCAATATGGAAGCTAAAAAGGTCGTGATAAAGACGATTCAGCGTGTAGCGACCGAAACAGCGACCGAAAATGCAGTCTCTATTTTCCACATCGATTCGGACGAAATCAAAGGCCGGATTATCGGACGCGAAGGTCGTAATATCCGCGCACTCGAAGCTGCAACAGGAGTTGAAATCATCGTCGACGATACTCCTGAAGCGATCGTACTCTCGGGTTTCGATCCGGTAAGAAGGGAAATTGCACGTCTGTCTTTACACCAGCTGGTAACAGACGGACGTATCCATCCTGCCCGCATCGAAGAGGTAGTGAATAAAGTGAAAAAACAAATCGAAGAAGAAATTATCGAAACCGGTAAGCGCACCACAATCGACTTAGGAGTCCACGGTTTACATCCCGAATTGATCCGTCTGATCGGTAAAATGAAATATCGTTCTTCTTATGGTCAGAACCTATTGCAACATGCCCGTGAAACAGCTAATCTTTGTGCGATCATGGCAGCCGAACTGGGTCTGAATGTGAAGAAAGCCAAACGTGCCGGATTACTCCATGATATCGGTAAAGTGCCCGACGACGAGCCGGAATTACCACACGCTATTCTGGGTATGCAATTAGCCGAAAAATATAAAGAAAAACCGGATATCTGTAATGCTATCGGAGCCCACCACGAAGAAATCGAAATGACGACACTGATCGCACCTATCGTACAGGCTTGTGATGCGATCTCAGGAGCTCGTCCGGGTGCACGTCGGGAAGTCGTCGAATCTTATATCAAACGCTTGAAAGATATGGAAGATCTGGCACTCTCGTACAATGGAGTTGTGAAGACCTATGCCATCCAAGCCGGACGGGAATTGAGAGTCGTTGTAGGGAGTGAAAAAATCTCGGATGCAGAAGCAGAAAAAATCTCATTCGATATCGCAAAACGAATCCAGGATGAAATGACTTACCCCGGACAGGTTAAAGTAACCGTCATCCGCGAAACCCGGGCAATCAACTATGCCAAATAGTTTAAGATTCATCTTTATAAAAAACAGCAGGCCCTACCCGGTCTGCTGTTTTTTATTCCGTCCTCCGGGGACGGACCTTTCGTCCCATTTTACTCCTTTTCTCGCTCAAAACATGCTAAGTCGAGATTGTTTTATACAAAACACCAATCACACTCTTTCTAAAACCCGGACTATATCTGCAGAAGAAGGATTTTGGAATACTTTTAGACCAAAATAAGGAACTACCGCAAAAATATGATCGAAAACATCGGCCTGGATTTTCTCATAAGGCACCCAATCTTTCTCTCTGGAGAAGAAATACACCTCCAAAGGGATTCCTTTTTCGGTCGGTTGTAATTGCCGGACCATATACGTCAAATCAGAATTTACGACAGGTAAATTTTTCAGGTATAATTCGAGATAAGCCCGGAAAACGCCCAGGTTTGTCTGGTGTATTCCATTGACCGGCACAGAATCGTCGATCCCCTGCTGCTGATTGTATTGTTGTACTTTCTGCTCGGTTTGCTCGATATATTCCTTTAAAATAACGATCTTTTTATATCTTTCCAGCATTTCCGGGGTACAGAAACAGACACTATTCACATCCAAATTGACAGAACGTTTCACGCGACGTCCACCGGACTCCCGCATGCCCCTCCAGTTTTGAAACGAATCACTCACCAAGGCATAAGGCGGGATTGTAATAATCGTATTGTCGAAATTACGGACTTTCACTGTATTCAGAGTCACTTCGATCACCGTACCGTCGGCATTGTATTTAGGCATCGTAATCCAATCCCCCGGGCGCAACATATCATTGGCCGAAAGTTGCACTCCGGAAACGAGGCCCATGATACTATCCTTGAAAACCAACATTAAAATAGCAGCCGAAGCTCCCAAACCAGCCAAAAGATGGGTAGGAGATTTCTCGATCAATACAGCAATAATGCAAATCGAACCGACAAAAAACAAAGCGACCTGAATAATCTGGTAGACACCTTTCAGAGGCCGGTCACGAAATACTTCCTTCTGTGTGGCCAACTGGAATATGACTCCCAGAAAAATGTTGATAAACCGCAAAGCAGCCGCTATAATATACACCATACACAGCTTTCGGATAAACGCCAGGGCATCCGATCCGTCGGGGAAAGCGATCGGCAAAAGTATATATACCACCACAGGCGGCAGGATGTGGCAGAAATTATTCATGACCCGATCGTTAAACAACAGATCGTCCCAGGTCACCTTTGTCTTTTGGGTTACCTTACGCACCAACCGCACAATCCCTTTCCTGCAAATCCAATCTGTCAGAAAAGCCAATACGGCTATCAATACAAGAACAATCAGGCGATTCAGATTAGTCATATAACTGAGATCGAGACCTAAAGACTCCAAAAAATAATACACCCACCGCGTAAATGTTTCCATCGTCTATTCTCCTTTTTTTCTAACCAAATAATAATAACACAAAGGTACCCAATACAGACTGACCAGTGTACCGATCGTCATCCCGCTGATCATAGCTACCGCCAGCGGCCGCTGTAATTGGGAACCGATATCGTCTCCCCATAAAAAAGGGATCAAAGCAAAAATAGTAGTCAAACTCGTCATCAGAATCGGCTTCAACCGCCTCACCCCACCTTCGTGAATGGCTTCCAGCAAAGGAAATCCCTGTTGTTGAAGCCGGATGATCGTATCGATCTTCAGAATCGAGTCGTTGATCACGATACCACTCATGACCACGATACCGATCATCGACATCAGATTCAGTGAGATCCCACAAATCCACAATGCCAGCAAAGTCATCGCCACATCGATCGGAATCTCGATCAATACGATCAAAGGTAATGTCAACGATTCGAATTGACTGGCTAAAATAAAGTAGAGCATCAGCAAGGCTACGATTACGATCATCAACATCTGCCAGAAAGTCTCATTCCCCTCGAAATAAGCCCCTCCGAAATGAGGATCCAGATTAGCTTTTACCGCTTCTGTCCTCACCGTCTTTATAATCTCCCGGATACTATCCCCTGTATTGTATACCTGAACAGGCACGACGACTCCTTCTTTTTTCCCGAAAATTTTCTTGTAATCGTATTCCATTGACAAATCGGTCAACGCAGCTACCGGAATATACTTCCTATCCGAATTAGACACATACACCTCGTTGAGAATATCCCGGATCGTATGTTCATTTTCAGTAATGACAATCGGAATATAAAGGTTCCCCGTATTCAATTTTCCGATACTGACCTTACTGATATTCTTTTCCAACGTATTCAACAGCACATTCTGATTCACTTTATACAACGCCAAACGTTCGGGCAAGATATGGACTACGATTCTTTCCTGTACGGCAGGCTTATTCAATTTCAGTCCGGGCATTTCCTCATTCAAATGGTCGATGAATGCATTAATTTTCGATAAATCCTCTATCTTGCGGGCAGATTCTCCCGAGAGGTAAATGATCAAAGGAGCATCTTCTCCCTTAAACAACTGTTCGAACAGATTTTCCACCTTCGCCGGTTCTACCCGGGCTTCCGGATAGTTTTTCTTAATATAAGCGGTTATATCCCCGACCAAAACTTTCAGGCTTTCATTATCGGTAGTTTTTATATAAAACTCCGCCTCATTGATATTACCGTTATCCTCGGGATTCAGGAAAAACTGTTTTTCACCGATATGACAGGATATTTCAGTACAACGTCCCTTAAACTGCCGGATAATATCCTGCACCCGGTTATAATTTTCATCGACATGAATACTGTTGTTCCAGTCTGTCCGGATCAACATTTCATTGATTTCTACCGGAGGCATCCGTTCCACTTTAGTGAAAAAAGCCGTAGCAGCACCCAACAATACCAGCACAGCCACGATCAGCATGGTCTTATGGCGGTGATAAAACACAAAGTGATAGACAATCGTATAGTACTTATCCAGATGCTTAAAACTGATCCGTTTGATAAAATTACTGATTTTCCCGTCTTCATGTGCTCTTTTAAAGAGAAGATAAAAAATGACAGGGACAATCGTCAGCGAAACGATCAGCGAGACAAAAAGCCCGACGCCTACAGCTACCGCCTGGTCATAGAACAAAGCCCCGGCAACTCCTCCCAGAAATATCAACGGCACAAATACCGCACAAGTCGTCAACACCGAAGACAACAGGGGACGGAAAATCTCGGCCGTACCGTCCGCACAAGCCACAAACAGCGAATCTCCCCGTTCCCTTCGCTGGTTGATATTATCGATGACGATAATCGAATTATCGATCATCATCCCCACCCCCATAATCAAACCGGAGAGAGAAATGGTATTGATAGACAAACCGATCAACTGGAAAAACAGTACACTGATGACCACAGAAACCGGTATACTGATCCCGATAATCATCGGTGAACGGGCATCCCGCAAGAAAAACAACATAATAAATACAGCCAGGATAATCCCCCATACTAAACTCTGCTGCAAATTCGTAATCGAGTAATTCAGTAAGGCAGCCTGATCCCGCGATACGGAAAATTCAATATCCGGATATTCTGTTTCAAAATTTTCCAGCATCTCACTGACTTTCTCTTTCATCTCCGACATCCGGGCACTCGATTGTTTGATCACCGCCATACACAGGGATTGTTTTTCGCCATTCACGAACATCCCTCTCTTATCTCTCGGCCGTATGCCCACTTCGGCAATATCTTTCACCTGCATCAGACGCCCTTCGATATTCAGGTATACCTCCCGGACATCTTCGACCGACATCAGCTGACTGGTAAATTTTATATTATATTGGTAGTAACCGTCCCGGATCGACAAGCTTCCCGACACCCGGTTATTTTGATCGATAGCTTCTTTCAATTGGTCTTGGGTAATATTCAGACTCTTCATTTTGGCTTCATCGGGCAAGATATACATTTCGGGCTGATACATCCCGCTAATATCCACCATCGCGACATCCGGCAATTGCTCCAACCGCTTTTTCAAAACGGCATCGGCAAATTCGCAAAATTCCAGGAATTTGATATCCGATTCCAATTTTTTTAAATTCAACTGAATATAAAATACAGGAATATCCGAAGTCGAAGCTTTAATAATCGTAGGCCGTTGCATCTCTTTAGGGAAGCTGTTCATCGCAGCATCCACTTTCTGATTGACCTCGATAAAAGCATAATCGATCGAAGTGCCGTATTCGAACTTCATGGTTATCGTTCCGCTCCCTTCCCTGGATTCGGAAGTAATGTCCGATAATGACGGAATCTGTTGCAGCTGCCCTCTCAGTAAGTTGGTGATACTGTTTTCCATTTCATTGACCGAGGCATTATCCTGAGTATAATGTATACTGATCTCGGGAATATCTACATCCGGCATCAATGAAACCGGTAGCTGAAACATAGCCACTGCCCCCAATACCAAAAAGGCAATGGTGCTCATGATTACCGCGACGGGACGTTTGAGTAAAAAACCAATCATTTTCTTAATATTTAATGACCAAAAAGGAAAACATCAATGCTTTATGAATCCCCGTATCTTATTCAATTTAATATGACTTAACCATTTTCTTCCCTCTTCCTTCATCCCACTGTTTTTCCGTCTGTATCCCGCTTTATCTTCCCTACGCATAAAAAACAAAGGCAGATAAATCATCAACACCAATACAGAAAAAATAAGGCCACTCATCGTCCCGATCGCCAGGCTGATCCAAAAATCGGCCACGTTACTTCCGATCAGGAAAGGGATAAATCCCAAAATTGTGGAAATAACCGTCAGCAGAATCGGAATAATTTTCGCATTCCAGGCACTCAAATAAGTTTGTAACCCTCTCGCTTTTCCCGCAATGATCTTATTATTATAATCGTTCTGAATATACAACACCGCATTCACCGATAATCCGCACATCAGGATAAAGGCCGCCAATCCCCCTTCGTTAAATACCAGCCCGAAACAGTAAAAACCCAAAAAACAGCCGATAAACGACAAAGGCACGATCAGCATTACGATCATCGCTTGCTTCAAGGATTCGAGCAAGATGGCACAGATAAAATAAATTATACCGAATACCAGTAAGATATACAGAATACGCCGATCGAACCCATTGCTCATCTTCCAGTATCCTCCCCAATAATCCCGGCCTTCCTTCACCCGGAAACCGATCGGCATACTCTGGTTCATTTCCTTCATCACTCTCTCTTTCACCTTATTCGACAACATATAATCCCCGATAAAATCATATTGTACCGATACATCGTATTCCTGATTCGTTTTCGTGATCTTATCGAACGTATCCTCATATTGGATCGTGCCGACGTCACTCAAACGGAAAGTGGCTTTATCGCCCTGTACCGGATAATTCTGCATCTCCCAGATACTGGTCTCCACCGTATTTTTGGGCCGGATAACAATAGAAGTCTGTTCGTTATCGATATAAGCCGTAGTATACTCATCCCGGGCATAAGACAAACTCCTCAATCTCCACATAATATCATTGACATTCGAATTATTACGGGCCAGTTTAGCTTTATCGACTTTCACCACAAACTCCCTCATTTTCTCGGGATTCCGGGCATTTCCGATATATAATTTCTTCACCCGGCGGTTTTCAGATAGCTTGTTCTTCAAGACTTCGGCATACTTCATCACTTGCCGGTAATTATATCCCACCACCTTCAGCTCTTCACTGCGGTAACCGTCTCCCAGGCTATTGGAAAAACTCCTTCCGACTCCGGAAATCTGTGAATCGGCATTCCCGATCGAATTACAATAACGCACCAACTCATTCTTCAGCATCTCGGGGAAACCGGTCATCTCGGCTTCTTCTTTAAAGGTGATTTTCATTCTTCCCTCGTTAGCAGAACTGATACTCGTCGTAAAAAGGTCGACTTCTTGAAATCCGGAGACAAAATTTTCCACTTTCATAAATGCCTCGTTCATTTGTTCCAGTGTCGCTCCATGCGGCATTGTCATCACTACACTCAGGGAGGTCCGGATACGGTCGTTATTGTCATTTTGCCTCCACTCCCCTTTTCCTCCTTCCACGAACAAGCGCAGGCTTCCTCCCAACAGCTTATCCATCCATGGCCTGATCGTCAGAAACCATTCGCTGCTAAAGATTCGGTTATAGGTCTCGGCATACGACTTATCGCGGTCCACTGAAGAAGGAATCATAAATACAGGTAATCCGAATCCGAGAATAGCCAAAATCACCCATGCTTTCCTGAATCTCCAGGTGAACCCGATAAACCGCTTGTATTTCCAGGTAAATTTTACAACTTTTCTCTTGCGGGCAACACGCACTCTGGCTTCTTTTTTCCGCAACGGTATTTTTTCCATCAAAGCCGGTACAAAGAAAAGAGCTACAAACAATGATACGGACAAATTGACAATGATAACCGTAGTAAAATCCCACATATTCCGCATGATCTCATTGTTCATATTGAAAATGACGGTCAAAGCCCCCATCGTCGTCAGCGTCGCAGCCAGAATAGCCATAAATACTTTCCGGTCACGATGATGTCTGTAATGATCGGCCATAACGATCACATTATCGATGATGATACCGAACGACACAGTTATCCCTGCCAGAGTATAAATATGAATTTCTACTTTCAGGAAATAATAGAAAACAAAAGCAATCAGCACATTAGCAGCTAAAGAAACGGCGATAATCAACAAATAGCGGAAATCCCGGCTCACCAGAAACACAAAAATCAGCAGAATCAAAATCGTCAATAAGGTCCGGAAAAGCGTCTGGTTCAATTCATCTTCTAGTTCTTTACTGGCATCATAAGCCATCTGCAAAGAATATTTTCCGCCGAAATCCTTTTCCAACAAATCCATCTTATCCCTGACTTTGGCCGAAAGGTCGATCACATTAGCATTCTTTTCTGCGAAAATATTGATATTCAACTGATTCAGACCATTGATCCGGTAATAGGAGGAAGGAGACTTCTCCCGATAATCCAGGGTTGCGATATCTTTCAATAAAACAATCCGATCCCCCAGTGTCTTGATCGGCATATTCAGCATATCGATCTCATGACTCAGCGGATTACCCCGGAAAATAATATAAGCATATTCTTTGGTAGGAACGGTATCGATCAATACTTTTCCCCCATCCCGGCGCATATAATAATTGTTCAAAGCCGAGCGGATATCGGAAGCACTGATACCGATATTTTCAAGCACTTGCTGATCGTAAATCAGTACCCATTCCATGGGAACAGCCCCGGTTACCGTCACACTTTCTATCCCCGGCATGGTAGAGACGATGTTCGAGATATTGTCTTCCGCAAAACGGGAGACATCCTGAGTAGTACCAGGCCCTGAAATACCGTAAGTCAATAAAAGCTGCCGTTCTTTTTTAGCTTCTTTACCGGAACTGTATTCTCCTCCACGTACTTCCGACACCTGTACCCCTTCCGGGAATCCGCTTTTCACCGAACGGACCACAGACCCCAGATACAGTTTAATGGCATCAATATTTTCTTCTTTATCGATAGAAAGCCTGATTGTTCCCCAGCCATTCCCGGTCTCCGAAACAATTTCCCGTAACCCTCTCGTCCGCGCCAAAGCCCCTTCCAATTTGGTCGTCACCTCCATTTCCAGTAATTCGGGGCCGGCATTATCCCAAGAGAAAGATACCGACAAATCGTTCGAACGGGAAGAAGGGAGCAACTGCAAAGACAACACAGGAATCAGACTGATCCCTAAAAGCATCAGTACGACAAAAATAGTATTGACAGAAAAAGCAGATAATTTCACCTTCCAAGTGTTTTCAGGAACTACTACTCCTTTTTATTTATCAGCGTCACCTCACACTCGTGCGACAACCCCAGATTATTCTCGTAAATAGCCTCTTCCCCCTCTTTTAATCCCGATTCGATACACACTTCCCGGCTATTTTCAAATCCTGTTTCGACATATTTCCATATAGCCCGGCCGTTTTCGTAGACAAACACGACTTTTCTCCCCTGCCGCGGCAACACCGCTGTTTTCGGAACGATCAATTTATCGGCGATTTGCCGTTTAGCCAATATACTGACATTCATTCCATCCACCAACACTGCTTTGGGATTATCGGTTGTAGCCCTGACTTTCACCATACCGTTTTCATCGATTTTCGGATTCACTTCAGTCACCGTGCCTTTCAGGGTAACTTTATCGTTTGCATAAGGCGTAATCTCTACTTCCATCCCTGCCTTCAAATGGGCGATCTCGGTTTCCAGTACGTTAAACACAATCTCCATGGTAGCATCGTCGATTACCGAACAAACCTCTTTATAGGCAGAGGACTGATTGTATTCCTTCACCTCCAGATCGGCGATCACGCCGTCAAAAGGAGCATACACCGTGATGTTCGAATAATCGTACACCGCTTTTTCATATTCTTTAACCGCAGAGGTATAACCGATCTGTAATTTGATATTTTCCAGCCGGGTTTTAGAGATTACACGCTCGTCCAGCGTATCTTCCAATGAATTTATCCCCTCATTCATCAGCCGTCCCCTCAATTCCAGCTTCGCCTTTTCCCAGCTCAGGCGGGCAGCTTCCAACTGCTGACCGGCTTTCAGTTCGTCCACGCTCACGATGGGATCTCCTTTTTTCACCCTTTCTCCATTTTTCACATGTACTTTCCTGACCACATCATTCGTGATAAAAGCCAAAACCGCTTTCCGACGGGCATTAACTTTGCCATTACTGACCAATTCCATTTCAAAGGGAGCCAGCCGGGCTTTTGCAGCTTTCACCTCGATTTGGTCCTGTTTCTGGCTGATCCGGGCCAAATCTTTTTCTTCTTTTTTCTCCTCCTTCTTATTTCCACAACCACCGACAAGCCCCAAGGCAAGCATTAATGCAAAAAAAGCGATTTTATTCATATCTTTTCTTTAAAATATTGCGAAAGTATAATTAGTTGTAAATATATTAAAACTTTACAATCTCCCTTCACTTTTCCCCTTCTTTTTCAATCCGAACGGTACTTTTTAACAAATTCTCTCTTTTTCCTATGGTTTCAGTCTTTCTTCCAATTCTGCTTTCATTTCTTTTACGGCATCCGACATCACTTTGGGTTCTTTCTGAATCACCTGCCGGGCCATATCACGGCCTTTCTCCGATTGTCCGCTTTCGAAATACATTTTCGCCAATAAATAGATGGGATATAAACGATGAGGCACCATATAGGAAGCCTGCTTAAAACAGGCTTCAGCCTGTCCGAAATGCTTCAAGGCTTCGGCGTCTTTCCCCATAATATTATAGAACATCGGATCGGCACTGAGCCGTGTACCTTCTGTCAGAATCCGAATCCCTTCCTCATATTGCCCGGTTTTCGACAAACACTGTCCATACTCGAAAAGAAATTTCGGCTGGTCTTTCAAAAAAGGATATAAATCCCGGTAATGATCTACCGTTTCCTCAAAAATATCCATGCTGAAATAACGTTGTTCCTCTCCCCAACGGATATAAGCCTGCTTCCATTCCTCCTTATGCTCCGTCAATCGCCAGGTAATACCTGCCATCAAGAGAGAAGCTCCCATGACAAACCATGCACCCACAGTCCTTTTTCGTTCCTCCGCAGGCAGTTTCCGGTCATCCAGCGTACCGGCAAGCGCCATAAACAGAACGAATACAATCACCAAAGGAATCACACTCAACGGATAAGAAAAACAGGCGAACACCGAAAAGGCTGTCAGCCCTCCCAGCACCGCTCCTTTCTCGGGGCGGGAAGAATAGAGCAATTGCCGGACTGCCAACCCGACAGCCAATAAGAAAAGGATACTCCCGACAATCCCCAATTCCACCCCCAACTGCAGATATTCATTAAACCCGTATTCCGGCGAGCCGGCCACCCACTCTTCTTGTTCCGTAGCTTCCTCCGTGGCAAAATAAGCAGCCTGCGCTTTCCCGAATGCACCGCCAAAATAACCCAATCCACATCCCCCCCAAGGATTTTCGGCTATCGCCCGACCAGCGATTTTCCACATTAAACGGCGTCCATCGGCCGAATCTTTTTTCATCAGATAAAGTCCACTGAACAACAGCAACAGACACACCACACCGATACCCGCTACCCACCAAGCCTTTTTTCCCAGTTTTCGTCCCAGCTCTTTCAGCTGTTTCCTGATCCGGTAATAAAATGCCGTTACCACCCCGCATCCGGCAACCGCCGCCAACCAGCTGCTCCGGCTCATTCCGGCCGGCAAAATAGACAAAATCAACAACAGTATCCCCCAGACAAAGCCGGACTCCAACTTGTACCTCCACTCACCGACACTCTTTTGCCGACCGGGATACACCGATAAACAATAGAACAAAACGACCGGCAATACCATCACTAAAAATCCCGAATAAGGCCCCGGGTTAAAAAAAGATCCTGTCAGCCGGTAAAGCGAATGCCCCGAGGCGAACCAACCATACAATTGTCCGAACCCATAAATCGTCTCTACCAATCCCGCTCCCATGAGCGTCCACAACATCACCGTGACGGCATTCCGGCAAAGCGAAGAAAGCAGACGCAATAAAAAATAAAGGATCACAAACAAAATCCATAATTCTGTCCGATAACCGACCATCCCATCCCCATAAACCGAACGCAGCAGGACATATCCCCCCAACAACAATACCCCCGCATCCGGCAGGCGAAAACGAAATTTTTTCCGAACGCACCAAGCCACTGTAATACCACACAAAACTTCTATCCAAATCACCCGATAGAAACCGAAACGCACGGCCGTTACATGGCTTTCTGCCAGCTCACGATCACGATCGTACCAAAATACAAACAACAGTGCAGTCAACAAAAACACCACGATCCCTTTAGTTGTGGCAACCCACCGATTATCCGAAACCATCCGATTCTTTTAAAAATTAATATAGTGATCCCATATTCTGTTTCATCAAATAATCATAACGAATCAGAAAATAAGACAAATTTAAAGATTTTTCCGATATAAGCCGTTTTAATACACCATATATATAAAAAAATCGGAAATTATAATAGAATTCGGAGATACCCGTTGGGGAAATATTCCACAAACCGGGGAATTATTACTCAGCTATCGCTTGTGTAATTAAAATGTAAATAATTGTTTATCAGTTGTAAAATCTTGCAAAATCCGGTTGGCATGTGTTTTATTGGATGCTATAGTATATTCAAAAAATGGAAAATATGCACAATCTGAAAAAATTTAATATGAATAGAAAGTATAGAGTCCGGATACGATGCCTGACCTTTCTGGTAACTTTGTTCTGGCTGCCGCTTCATGCTCAGGAGGCCGGAAAAGAATTCCGGCCGGCCGGTGAACCGATTTCTTATGCAGAAAAGGATAACCGGAAAAAATCTCCGGAACCGTTGGAAGACCAAAAGGATAAGTTGAAAAAACAGCATATCATTACAGTCAAGGGACGAGTGACCGACGCTGCCGGAGAACCTTTGATCGGTGTAAATGTACTGATCAAAGAAAGCGGCACAGGGCAAGTGACCGATCTTAACGGCGAATTCAAATTACCGGATATCCGGTTCGGTTCCCCGTTACGCATCTCCTTTATCGGATACAAACCCCTCGAGGTCAATGCGCGGGAAAATATGCGCCTTACCTTGTATGAAGACCGGACAAAATTGGATGAAGTAGTTATAGTAGGATATGGTTCACAGAAAAAGGCAAATCTCTCCGGAGCTGTTTCCTCGGTTAACATCGATGCCTTGGCCGAGCGGCCAGTCACCAATGCCGAGAATGCCCTGGCCGGATTGGCCTCAGGACTGACCGTAACCAATTCGGGGGGGAATACCCCGGGTTTCGAGACTTCTACGATCCGGATCCGGGGTGTCGGTACATTGAACAATGCCGATCCGCTCGTGGTGATCGATGGCGTAGCCGGTTGTGCTATCAGTGATATCAATCCCCAGGATATAAAAAACATTTCGATACTGAAAGATGCCGCTTCGTCGGCCATCTACGGTTCGCGGGCTGCCAACGGAGTGATCCTGATTACCACAAAAACCGGATACGAAGGCAGTGCCAAAATTACGTACAGCGGCAATTTCTCGTTTGAAAAGGTAGCTAAACGTTTGAATCTGGTCACCGACTATGCCGATTTTATGGAGATTCAGAATGCGGCTCTGAGTGCTAACGGGCAAGCCCCCCGTTTCTCCCAGACCTCCATCGACGCCTGGCGCAATGACAACGGAGCTAACCCCACCGTTTATCCCAATACCGACTGGCAGGATCATATTTACCGGAATCCGTCGGTGGTACAGAATCATAATCTTTCGGCTATCGGAGGAACGAAAACGGTACGTTATAACCTGTCTCTGGGCTATGTGAAAAATCCGGGTATCGTTTATAATACCGATTATGAGCGTTATCAATTGCGTTCGAATGTCGAAGTCGACATCAAACCCTGGATCACTGCCGGAATGAACATCTTCGGTTATATGGATTCCAATAATCCGAATGCCGAAAATGCTACCAACGGAGGAGACGTGATATTCGGTTCGGGAGCATTGAATACAGTTCCCGGCATGACGCTCTATGACCCTGAAACGGGTCTGTACGGAGGTGTGCAAAATCCGGAGGAAGAGAACGTCAGCAATTTTAATCCTTACCGGCGTATGTGGTTTTACAAAGAGGATTTTCCGATAAAAACCCGTCGTATTGTCCCCAAACTGTTTGCCCGTTTGTCACCGGTAGAAGGTTTGACCCTGAGTGCTTCGTTCACCTATAACTCCTGGGAACGGAATGAAGAATATCAATTATGCGACAAAAATTTATATCGCTTTACACTGGATGGACCTGTACTGCTGCGGGAAGGTACGGTCCGTACTTATATCAACCGGTATAATCGTCGGAATACGTTCCGGACTTCGGATGTGACGGCACGCTATGAATGGAATGTCAGCAAACTGAATGCTTCTGCACTGGTTGGTATCAGTCAGGAATACAATAAACGGGAAGACGAACGGTTCAGGAAATACGATCTGGCCGACGATGCTCTGACCAGTATCAACGGGGGGAGTACCAACGGTGAGATTGAAGGAAACTATACAGAATGGGCCATGCGTTCATATTTCGGCCGGATAAACCTGTCGTGGGACGATAAATATCTACTGGAAGTAAACCTGCGGGCAGACGGTTCCTCCCGTTTTGCCCCCGATAAGCGCTGGGGATGGTTTCCTTCCGTATCCGCCGGTTGGAGCATTTCGGAAGAACCCTTCCTGAAAAAAGCTGCCGGTTGGCTGGATATGCTGAAACTGCGGGTTTCTTACGGTACACTCGGCAACAACGCCACATCGACTTTCTATATGTATCAGCCCCTCTATGCTTCAGCCAATTACGTACTGGGCAATGCGGTGGCCAGTGGCCTGGCACAGACCACCCTCGCCAATCCCAATCTCACCTGGGAGACGACGCACATGACCAATATCGGTCTGGATTACGGGTTGTTTGCCCATCGTTTAAGTGGTTCTGTGGATGTATTCAACAGGCTGACGACAGATATCCTGATTTCATTGCCGGCACCGTTAGAGCACGGCACTTCTGCTGTCCCCAACCAAAATGCCGGCAAGGTACGCAACCGGGGTATCGATTTCGATATCAGCTGGTTCGATCATATCGGCAGTATGACCTATTCTCTTGGCTTCCACATGGGATATGTCCGCAATAAAGTGACCAAATTTCAGGGGGAAGTCCCTTCTATTAACGGCGTTTATAAATTGCAGGAAGGAAAACCCATCAATCAGTTATATGTCATGTCTGTGGACCGTATTGTCCGCGATCAGTCCGATCTGGACTATGTACAGTCTCTGGTCGATAAAAATCCGGACTATTTCGCCACTTATCAAAGACCGGAATTGGGCGACTTCCTGTATGCAGATGCGAATCATGACGGGAATCTGGATGCCAACGACCGGATCGAGATCGGTAACGGCAACTCCCCCGCATTTACTTTCGGCGGTAATATCGGTATTTCCTGGAAAGGATTCGATTTCAGTATGTTGCTCCAAGGGGTAGGAAAACACAAAGTCTATTATAACAACCAGGCATTCCGGTTTGTCACTGTCATGGGGCAATCCTTGAATAAAGATATTACCGACCATGCCTGGACACCTGAAAATCCTTACAATTCCAAATATCCCCGGCTCCGGAACAATGCCAACAGTAAAAACAACATTGCCAGCGATGCCTTGGTGTTTAACGCCTCTTATTTACGGTGTAAGAACATTCAGTTAGGATACACGCTTCCCAGCCATATTTCGGAGAAATTTTTTGTCGAAAATCTCAAAATATATACCAGTATCGACAACTTGTTTACCTTAACGGATTTCCCCGGCCTGGACCCGGAAATAGCCGCCGGCGTAGGTTATCCTCAGTTGAGGCAATATTCAGTAGGAATCAATGTCACATTTTAAAATTCAGCACTAATGAAAGGACACTATATTTTTTCCGCTCTTTTAGGTATAGGTTTATTACTCCAAGGGTGTGAAACGCTCGATTATACTCCTGCCGACCAATTGAACGACAAAACGTTCTGGCGGACGGAGCAACATGCCAATCAGGCGGCCGTCGCTCTGTATGCTGCCATGAAAGCCGGCTGGGCTTTCGGACGCGACTTTACTTTCGATATGATATCCGATATTGCGGACGGTACGTCTCCCCATGCCGGAATTGCCCGGGGTACCTCTTTTTCATCCGGTGACGCTTCTGTCCAGAACACCTGGCAATATCTCTACGAAGTAGTACACCGTTCGAATACGGTCATCCGGAATGTCTCCGCCATGGATATCGATGAAACAGTGAAAACACGTGTCATAGGCGAAGCCAAATTCCTGCGTGCCATGGCCTATTTCAGAATGCTCAATTGCTGGGGAGGAGTACCTTATTACGATGAGAGCTGTATCATCGAAGAGGAATTCGCCACCTTGTCCAACCCGCGCGAATCGGCAGAAACCATCCGCGGTCACATTCTCGACGACCTGACGGATGCCATCTCCAAACTTCCTGTAGCCTGGGAAACATCCGATTACGGGCGTGCCACGAAAGGGGCTGCCTACGCTTTGCGCGGGAAGGTATATCTTTACAACCGGGAGTGGAGCAAGGCCATTGCCGATTTTGAAGAAATCGTCTACAACAAAACGAATAATTACGGCTATGAACTGCATCCGGATTACAATGAACTGTTCCGCTTGTACAACGGCAAACGCAGCAAAGAGATGATTTTCTCCATCCAGTCTCTGGACGGTAACGTGGCAGGGCACGGGCTGGAATTGTGCAGTTTTCTGGGCAATAAATCCACTATGCGCCTCATTGCCAGCAATTGTATCGTACCTTCGACCCACCTGGTGGATATGTACGAGAACCTCGATGGCAGTCCGTTTAACTGGGACGATATCTTTCCGGGATTCAACGACGGTAGTCCGGAATTCCGGCGTGATGTCCTGAGTGTTGTGATAGATGACGGGAGTACAAAGATTACCGACTTATTGAATTGTGACACAACTAAAGTCCTCGACGCATACCGCAAGCGGGATCCCCGCCTGTGCCTGAATGTCATTACGCCTTATTCCCATTATCTGGGAACAGACGCCGGTTCGGTGCCGATGGATAAGCAGTTTGTGCTTCACAATCCCCAAAAAGGCGGTTCACCGATGGAAGCACAGGCCTTTATCCGGAATTCCGAAGGCTGGAATTCTTATTTCTGGCGTAAATTTATTCCCACCGGTAATCTTGACGGTTATTGGGGAGAATATACGCGGGTACCTTATGAATTTCCGTTGATCCGCCTGGGGGATGTACTGTTGATGCTGGCAGAGGCATATAACGAAGATAACAGTTTAGACAAAGCCGTTACAGAACTCAACAAAGTACGCGACCGGGTGGGGATGCCGTCGTTGAACAATGGCAGCCCCTGGCTGGCTGTCAACAGCCAGGAAGAAATGCGGCAACGTATTCGTAACGAGCGGGCATATGAATTGCCGGCTGAGGGCCACCGTTATTGGGACCTGAGGCGTTGGGGTATCTATGGCCCGACAGTCAAAAATGCAACCGATATCTACGGCGATTTGATGTTTACACGTGAGTACCAGCCACGGCATGAGTTATGGCCTATCCCGCAGGTAGAACTGGAACGGAATCCTAATCTTCAGCACGATCAGAATCCCGGATGGTAAAATGAATGTAGGATTAAATGTTTGTATGAAAGGAGCCATCGTCTTTCATACAAACATTTAATCCGGCACACCGGCAGGAGAGAATAAATTACAGTTTAAAGCGATAGATTATCGATTCATCGTCGATATACCTGACTCCATAAATGAAGTGTTTATCGACACAAAAAGTGCTTATTGGAAAAGGTAATAAATATTTTTTTATTTTCTCACCTTTCCAATTAAAACAAAGAATTTCATTTGAAATAAATCCGGCTTTATTAGCTTTCGCATAACTTTCTGCAGAATAAGTAAAACAAATCATTTCATCAGAAACAGCCATCTTCATCAGGCCGGCTATACTTTCATTTATTCTGATTCCATAGCGTCCTGCTCTTTCACGAATAAGAGGGATGTGATTATATGGATTAAGAAATATACGATGGATATCTTTTCCTTCAATTTGATAAATCTCAAAAACATCGGATGCTAAGGTTAAAATAACAAATTTATTCTGAATATCATTTGAACTAATTTTTGTTTGGTATACACTCCCTCTATATATTCCTTCCACTCCTTCATAAGCAAAAGGATAATCGAAAAAACAACCGAGTATATTATTACTTGAATCAAGCAAACCAAAGTACCCTTCTTTAAACGATCCAACTGCAACTTTTACGTGATTGATTACCTCCATATGCCTGGGCCTAAAATCCACCGTATATGGATAAGCTTCTTTCTCTATATGGTAAGGAATTTTATTCTCAATCACATCAGAAATCGAAACATAATTTATTTCTTTCTGCATAGCATCCAAAAAAACCAATTTTGACCCACAAACCGTAAATCCAGTTCCTATTTGAAGATATTCACCAGGACCTCGTCCTCTTTTTCCTAATCTTTTTATGATCTTCTTCCCATTGACATCAATAAATGAAAAATGATATGTGTCATTCATATGCTTAGTTATCAAGACACTGTCCAAAATCGCCATATCAGTTATTCTATTAAAAACGTCATTCTTATCAGAATAAACACTGTCGTAGTCAGTGATTTCCTCGACAATATCGAAAACATCGATATCTGAACGCTTGCATGCATCACAAATGATAAGAAATAGCAGGATTTTCAAAATATACTTCATTTATATAATTGAAATTAAATTATTATAACTTAGGACTTATCATTTAAGTGATAAGTCCTATATACAATTAATCGATATATCAGGAGGGCCACATAGCATTTACCCGTTCTTTATCCTTAGAAGGATCAGTAGGATGTAATGCTATACAATTCCAATCATCAGATGGAATACAGTCATTAATATCAGGTTGTTCCGTTTGAGCAAGTGCTTCAATATTTTCATACAAAAGAGTCCCTAAAATGGAATTATTCGAACTATTGTAAACTCGGAAACTACTCAAAGTTACAATATTCACAAAAATCATAATTATTACATATTTGAAATATTTTTTCTTCATATACAAAACATTTGATATTAGACATAAGTGATTTTTAATCCAACTAGAACCTTGTTCTGTCAAATTTCGGTATGATAACACCTACCATCCGTTCCATTTTTCAATTATAAATACTTTCTCATCATCAATAAATTAGTTTAACAATTTGACTTACATACATTTCAAATACGACTTTTTATTATTTGAAAATAACTATCTGTTAATTCGGGTAATTCTTTGATCGGAGCAAAAATCAATTCTATCTTCAAATTTTCATCCAAGAGAAATAAGTAGGGAACATTTGATTCCTCTAAAGATAAATCGATCTTTTTTACTGAATATACTTCATGATCGATTTTATAATTCGATTTCAACAACGCCAATGTTCTCGCATTATCGTAATCTGACAAATAGATCACATTTTCTTTCCCAACAGATTTTAAAAATCGGGCAACACTGGGACACAGGTCATACAAACAAGCAGGACAATGAGTATTAGAAATTCTCAGCACTAATTTTTTACCATTCTTTACCAACTCCTTCAATAAAAGTGTTTTCTCATTTTCAGCTTTTATCACTATTTCAGGGGATAACCGGCACCCCTCGCTGACAAAGTACATTTTGAACCGAAGCAATGTATTCTCTAATTTCGTTATATACCCGTCCTTTTCAAGGGTAATTTTATATATTTCTCTTTTTAAAGTCTTTATCTCATTTTCTTTCAAAACTAATCTATATAAAATAAATACGATACAACAAATATTCAAAATAAATAATCCTGCATTTTTCCATTTTGCACCCATATACTATGTGATTTTTATTTTTTCAAACGATAAAGAACAATGACCGGATTATCCGATTCTTTCACATTCAATCTTGCAGCTATATCTGGAGCCCATTGGGTAAAAATATAAGCATTTTCCCAAGCAACGAAGTAACCGTCCGTATAAGTTAATGTTGAACCGAAGGGTACAAATATATCCTCTTCTTTATGCTTCGCTCCCGTAATTACTTCTCCTGTTCTTCTATAGAAGTAAGCCTCCTGACTATAACCTTTACGTACAAAAACGAAATAAATAACATCATCCCCAGCAACGACCTCTGTAATAATACCGGTCTTCGATCTCAGATTTTTTATATTATGCTGTATGTAATCATTCCCCAAAACATATTTATCTTTCCCAAAATCGACATAAAAAGCAGGACAGAAATGTCCCTTGTTAATCTGATAAATGGTATCACTCACTAAAGGAGAATAAGCCAATACTAAACTATCCACTCCATATCCAAATCCTCCTTCTGCGTAGCGGTTTAATGGACTTGCAGGCATAAATCCTTCCTTTATTCCCTCATCAAAATCATACCGGTAGTAATGACTGGCATCGCCTTTATTAAAAGAAGCACTTCCGAAAAAATAAAACCACCACTCACCGTTCTCCAAGGCAGCCTGAGCAGGAACCAACTTCGATTTCAGATTCCGGCTTTCGATGTAATTCCCTTCCAAATCGTAATAATAAAATTTATACCAACCCGGAAATACCAACCGATCATTTTTCTTATCAATCAAAAACGCTTTATGAGAATTACAAACATTTAATTCTCCAGGTGCACGGCCTATCGGAATCAATTTTTGGAATCTACCATTCCGGTCAAAAATATACAACCCTCCTGTAAATACAAAACAATAAAATTTTCCTTTATAATACTCCATGCGTCGGAACATCGAAGCGTCAATCAAACATTCGTCCGTCGTTTCCAAAGGGATATAAATCGCAGTGTCCACGATTTCGCTCATCGTCATCCATACATCATTAGCTATTTCAGGAACTTTAATTGTTACGACAGAAGGAACCTGTTGTTTTTGACAAGAAAAAATTAAAATTATCAACAATAATTGTAAAATTATTTTTAACATGTCTCACTAAATGAAAAAAGAAGCACCCAAAACATTTCAATAAATAAAATATTTTTGGCACATTCTTTTTATAATTACTACAATTTATTATAACAAGGAGTAATAGCACAACCTCTTCCCTCAGACATACAAAAATCCATCTCACCAGGGGCCGTTTCATGTGTTACAGGATCTTTTATTACACATGATATAAGCGTACTTCCACGATCTGGACATTCTGTAAACCCATTATCCCCGCATTCACCTTGAGCCAATCCCTCTACTTCATAAAGAGTCACATTCATGATACCATCATTAAAGCCAGTCTCAACATTCAAAGCAAACACTGTTGCAAAAAATCCCAAAAAGACATAAATAATTTTTCTAAACATAACCATCATTTTTAATATAACACAAAATCATCTTTACAAAAATAAAGACAACACAATAATACACTCTCTAATATCAAGACTTTCTTCATCTATCATTAAGAACAATCCCCTTTAAATTCAGTCTCAATAATTGTGAGGATGTATTACACAATACCTCAATCGATTTCATAAACCGGCCCAAAGAATTCGGTTCAAAAGTGACGAAAATCAACGTTTCTTCTCCGGGTTGTACCGGACGCTTTTCCCATCGAACTTCAGTACAGCCGCAAGAAGGCCGCACATCACGGATCAATAAGGGAACCTCGCCCGTATTACAGATCCGGAAAGAAATCTGTTTCTTTTCGCCATACCTCACAATATCCAGGTCGATAGTATCCCGTTCTATTCGAATAGTAGTCGGTGATGAATATAATAATTCAAACACTTCCGTAGAGTCTCCGAACAAGAACCAAAGTCCTGCAATACCAACCAAAGTAAGTGTTCCGATTATTAAAATCGATCGCATAGCACCACCTCTCATGTCAGTCTTTATTTATCGATTGGGATAAACACAGAAACATCGGGGTGATCTCCGGCCGATAACCGTTTGCCATACCACCTTTGTTCGTCCGGAGCATAACAAAGGGCTATTAAATCGGTGTCCAGTCTATAGGATTCAAGGATTCCTCCTTGCCGGTCGAATACAATCAAATTACTGCAATACTGAAAAACATTTCCCGGTACTTCATCCGATCGGCCAAAATACAGGGTGGAGCCACACTCATCGGCAACCCCAATATCCATCATCCCGAAGCGATTTAATACCATTACCGGATCAGAATTCTGATCCACACCCCAAAGGATAAAAAATAAACCGGTAAAAAACATTTTGCACATATCACATATTTTACTTAACTTTCCAAAACAAATTTCAGCATATTTTCTCAAACAACCTAATTGAAACAGTAGCAAAAACAGTAGCAATTTTTAATAATTTTATCTTATGAAAGGACACATAAAAATAGGTTGGTTCATTATCATTTCTACAATTATTATATTGTTTATTTTTCAGTTGTTCACACTGAAAGAGGTATACGAACATGAAAAATCTCTTCTCAGCCATACCATTGAAGACGTTTTAAAGGCAGATATCAGTCATTTGAATGTACTATGTATAAAGAAAGGGTGGAGTGCCAGTTATGCTCTTTCCCAAAACAAAATTCATTATAACATCCGTAATACAGATACGGTTATTCCGGTCAATGCCCATGTTAATTTGGATTCCCTTAACCGGATCATCGGCTATGATATCCGTAATCCCCGAAAATGGCAACCGGATACTTTAGCCCGGCTACTCGATACACACCTTGCCAGTGAAAATTTGCATGCATTACCTTACCGATTGACGTTAACGGATTCTCTGGGGACATTACTATCACAGTATTCTAACACGAAGCAACAGATCACCTCTCCGGAGATATCCCTTGTCTTTCCTCTTGGATACCTCGAAAAACATCTTCTAAAAGCAGAATTCAATTTCCCCCTGATTTTATTTTTCAAACTAGCCCTGGAACGTATTCTTACTTCTATCCTGCTCTTTATCCTGATTATTTGTCTGACTTATCTTCTTTATCGGCTATTGAAAAATGAAAAAAAACTACGGGATAATCAAAAAGCATTTACGCATACCCTAGTCCATAACCTACGCCGGCCGATACTGAATATAAAATGCCAGTTGGAAAATCTTTTGTCCGACCAGCAGGACAAAACCGCCATCTCCCTGAACGAAACCTATAAACGATGTAAACAATGGACCGATAAAACTTTGGAAGATATCGAAAATCTACTGACCTTTTCTGTCGATGCCTACGGTCTGAAAGCCTGTATACAACCGACCGATATCCGGGAATTATTAACACAAATCACAACGGAATACAGGCAAAACAATAGCATCGGCAAACAAATCGATATACAAACAGAAATTTCTCCTACCGTCCCCCTTGCACAGGTCGATCCTTTACTTTTATATAGTGCCTTGGGAAACTTATTAGGAAATGCGATTAAATATTCAGGAACAAAAGTCCGTATTCGGATAGGTTGCCGCCGGGAGGCAAAAAAATGGATATTGACAGTACAAGACGATGGTTACGGCATACCACCCGAAGAACAAAAATTCATTTTTCAGGAATACAAACGGGGACAACGTTATAAAGGAGATAAACAACGGAAAGGATTCGGACTGGGACTCTGTTATGTGGCAGCAGTCGTAAAAGCCCACCACGGACATATTCAGGTGAACAGTGACGGAAAGCAGGGAACAGAATTTATCATCGAAATACCACAGAGAAAAGCGAAAGACTAGAAGCTAAAGGCTAAAAAGGGTGATAAACAGAGAAAAGGGAGGTTAGATTTAATAAGTTGGAGAAGAGGGGCTAACGATATAATAATGAAAGAATATGAGTGTGATACGGATTTTATATGTAGAAGACGACCTCAATTTCGGGCGTATGACCAAGGTTTTCCTGGATCAGGCCGGCTTTCTGGTCGAATTGACGACAAATGTTGAAGAGGCCTGGAAGTTATTCCATACCCGAAGGCCGGATCTGTTATTGGTCGACCTGGACCTTGAAGGCAGCAAGAACGGAATCGACCTCATCCGGCAGATTATCACCGAAGTAAAACAGTATCCGGTTATCGTCTATAGTTCGCATACCGATCCGGCAACCGTGATCACCACCATTGAACTGGGAGTCATGGACCATATCGGTAAAGATACCGACCGCGAAGTCTTCCTGGCCAAACTCAGAAACATAGCCAAACGCAATTACTCCCAGACAGGTGAAAACCCGCGATATAAACTATCGGCCATCACCACTTACAACCAGAGAAACGGAGTATTGACCATAGGAAACAAAAGTCATAAACTGAAAGGGAAAGATATGCGATTGCTGCAATTGCTGTGCCTGCACTTCAATGAATGGGTATCGCCCAAGGAATTAAGTTTCGGTTTGTGGGGAATGGAAAAAAATATCGGGGAACTGAAAAGATACATCGGCCATCTCCGCCAGGAACTGAGTGAAGATCCCGCGCTAAGCATCGAGAACAAACACGGGGGGTACTATAAGCTGCAAGGAGAATAAAGAACCGGATTATTTGGTTAATAAACCAAACATCGTTAAATTTGACTGCGTTTAAAGCATAAAGAAAAACAATATGGCCTCTATAAAATCTTCAGAACTGATTACCAATGAGGACGGCAGTATTTTCCATCTGCATTTACTTCCGGAGGACCTTGCCGACGATATCATTCTGGTCGGTGACCCGGGACGGGTGGAAACCATCGCCTCCCATTTTCAACAAATCGAGTTGAAAAAAAGTAACCGCGAATTTTACACCATCACCGGCAGTTACCGGGGTCACCGGCTTTCCGTGATTTCCACCGGTATCGGTCCGGATAATATCGATATCGTTATCAACGAATTGGATGCTCTGGCCCATATCGATTTGAAAACCAAAGAAATAAAAGCGATCGGCCGTACCCTGAATATCGTCCGTATCGGTACTTCCGGTTCGGTACAAGCCGACATTCCGGTAGATTCTTTTGTCATCTCGGAAAAAAGCATCGGCTGCGACGGGGTATTGAGGTTTTATGCAAACAACGAATCGGTTTGCGACCATCCGTTCGAAGAAGCTTTTATCCGGCATTGCCGATGGACCCCCTCTGCAGCCCGCCCTTATGTAGTCAATGCCGATCCCGGATTAGTAGACCGCCTGTATGACGAAGAACACACCATCAAAGGAGTTACCCTGACAGCAGTCGGATTTTACGGCCCGCAAGGACGTGTCCTGCGTCTGCCGCTAGCCATGCCGGGAATCAACGACCGGATCACCGCTTTCCGCTACGAAGGCTACAAAGTGACCAACTATGAAATGGAAAGTGCAGCTATCACAGGCCTTTGTAACCTTTTGGGGCATCGGGCCGCCACCATCTGCCTGATCATCGCCAACCGGATAAACGGAGATGCCTCCGCCGATTACCACAGCTATATGAATAAACTGATCCGCTATACCCTGGAAAAATTAAGCTAAAAGCTATAGGCTATAAGCCTTTTGCTTTTAGTATTTAGCATTTTATTTTTTACTTTATATTATGATTCAACGTATTCAATCTCTTTTTTTGCTTTGTACAGCAATTGTGACCGGACTGTTATTTTTTATGCCGGTTGCTTCCATTGTAGTTCCGAATAATTTTACCTATGCGTTTTATACGACAAAAGTGGTACAGGCCGGAAGTCCGTGTGTATTCATCACCTGGAACTGGATGTCATTGATCCTGAATGCCCTTATTACCACATTGGCAGTAGTCACTATTTTCATTCATCACAAAAAATCCAAGACGGTGAAACCGACTCTATTTCTGCAATTGCGTCTTTGTATTGTCAATATCGTGCTTCAATTGGGGTTAATCGTCCTGATGTGGCTACAAGTGCGTCAACGTAGCAACGAACTCAATGCCGAATGGTTTGCCGATATCAGTTTTATCTTTCCACTGATCGGTGTGATCTTCACGTGGCTGGCTATCCGGGGAATTGTGAAAGATATCACCTTACTGAAATCGTTCGACCGGATTCGGTAAACGATACCGCTACAGCCCATAACAGCTGTAGTGGCCATTGGAAAACGGAAAATCTAAATCGTAAACTATAACATTTCCTTAATCTAAATCGTATGTTCAAAATTTGTTGTGCTAGTTTATTTCTTATAGCGATAACTTTTATCAAAGTTTCTGCTTGTACTAATTTCTTACTCACCCGGGGAGCCACTCAGGACGGATCGACGATGATCACCTATTCGGCCGACTCTCACGTATTGTATGGGGAACTTTATCATTGGCCTGCCGGTACCTGGCCTGCCGGAACGATGATGGATATCTATGAATGGGATACCGGTAAATATATGGGTAAAATCCCGCAGGCTGCCCAGACTTACAACGTAATCGGTAATATGAACGAATATCAATTGGCTATCGGTGAAACGACATACGGCGGACGTAAAGAACTGGAAAGTCAGCCGGGAGCTATTATCGACTACGGAAGTCTGATCTATATCACCCTGCAACGCGCTAAAAATGCCCGGGAAGCCATTGTCGTGATGACCGATCTGGTAGAGCGATACGGTTATGCCAGTTCAGGCGAATCTTTCTCCATCAGTGATCCTGATGAAGTATGGATTCTCGAAATGATCGGTAAAGGCGAAGGCGAAAAAGGAGCGGTATGGGTGGCCCGGATGGTCCCCGACGGTTATGTTTGTGCACATGCCAACCAGGCACGGATCACCACCTTCCCCCTGGAAGGAAAAACTTCCATTTCATCCGACCAGATGAAAAAAATCTATGATAAAGAAATTACAACGGTATATGCAAAAGATGTGATTTCTTTTGCCAAACAAAAAGGCCTTTATCCCCAGGACGGGAAAAATGCCGATTTCAGTTTTTCCGATACTTATGCTCCGGTAGATTTCAGTGGTGCCCGTGCCTGTGAAATCCGGGTATGGGCGTTCTTCAATGCTGTAAATCCCGATATGGCTCAGTACTGGAACTATGCCAAAGGGAAAATCGAACGTGACGGTAAAGGCTATGCGACAAACCGGATGCCCCTGTGGGTTAAACCGAACCGGAAAGTGGATGTACTGGAAGTCATGGATTTTATGCGTGATCACCTCGAAGGCACCGAATTGGATATGAGTAAAGATCCGGGAGCCGGTCCCTACGAATGCCCTTACAGATGGCGGCCGATGAGTTTCGAAGTCGATGGTAAAGAATATGTTCACGAACGGGCCACAGCCACCCAGCAAACCGGTTTTACCTTTGTATCACAAAGCCGCAGTTGGTTGCCGGATGCAGTAGGCGGTATCCTTTGGTTCGGTGTTGACGACGCTGCCAGTACCGTGTATTTCCCCATGTATTCCTGCTCCACCCGTGTTCCTCACGCTTATGCAGTCGGCAACGGCAGCATGATGGAATTCACCGATCAGGCAGCTTTCTGGGTTTTCAATCAGGTGACTAATTTCGCTTATACCCGTTATAATGCTATTCATCCGGAAATCCGGGAAAAACAAAAGGCTTTGGAATCCCAATACAAAACGTTTGTCGAAGGAATAGACTCCGGAGCTAAAGCACTATTCGACAAAGATCGTGCAGCAGCAATAGAATTCCTGACCGATTTCTCCTGCAATACCGGTAACCACCTGGTAGACACCTGGAGAGATTTCTACGGTTATCTTTTCTGCCGCTATATGGATGGTAATATCAAAACTGCGGTCCCGGGCGAAAAAAATCCTAAAGTAGAACAACCGCAACTACCCGAATGGTACCTCCGCACCATCATCGAAAAGGCCGGAGACAAACTACAGGTCATCGAATAAAAGGAGGAAAGATAAAAGGTATAAAGTATAAGGTAAAAGGTGGATTTTTCTCTTTTTTATCTTATACTTTTTCTCTTTCTTAGGGTAAGTATTCGGATTGGATATTTTTCATCGCCGCAAAGAGGTTGCCTTTTACGTGGGGAGATAAAGCTTCCATCTGTCGGATAATTTCAGCTACGGCATGACGGTTCGTCGCTCGTTCATGAGGACAATTCTTTTTCTGCTTTTTAAAATTCCGGTAGGCAGCATACCGGGTAGTTTCTTCATCGGTAAGATAGATAAAAGGACGGATCAGGGTAAACGTACGATCGAACATAGCCAACTTCGGTGGCATACTGGCAATCGTACCGTTAAACATCATACTCATCAGCAGACTCTCGATGGCATCGTCCCGGTGGTGTCCCAAGGCCAATTTATTACATCCGTATTCTTTCGCAATCCCGAACAAGGTCTTCCGGCGATTCCACGAACACACAAAACAGACCGGTTTACCGGAATCTTCTTTTACGGCAATAGCAATCGTACGATGTATAAACTCTACTCCCAGCTGTTCACAAAATTGCCTTACATACTCACCGTCGACTTCGTAAGCGACATTTTCCACAGCAATATGAGCAGCCACAACCGTATAATTTTGTTTCGGATCACGGGCCCGCAATGCCAATACTTCCAATAAAGCCAAAGAATCCTTTCCTCCGGAGACTCCGACCAATATTCTATCACCCGGTTCGATCAGCTCATAATCATAAATGGCTTTTCCCGCCTTCCGGAAAAAATCCCGCATAAACAATTTTTCTTTCTTCTTGTCTTCCATTTCGTTCACTTACCAATAAAAACATATCGCCACAAAGTAAAAAGAAATTTCGCTCCCCGGCAATAGTCATCCGTACATTTACAGCAAGCTCTTCCATCGTCCCAGATTACAATCCGGTTAAGTGGAATTTTATCCGAAATACTGTAACAAAATCGTAATAATATTGTAACACTGGTGTAGCAACCACTTATTAATATTGCATTGTAAAAAACTAATCGTCAAAGACATGAACAAGTTAATCATTATCGCATTAGCACTCAGCCTGGCAGCTTGTGGCCATTCAAAGAAGAAGACCTCGGACCACAAAAGTAATATAGATCTGACAGCAGCAGGAGCCACTTTCCCGCTCCCCTATTACAATCTGGCTTTTAAAACCTATAAAGATTCTACCGGGGTATCGGTGACCTACGGCGGAATCGGCAGCGGTGGAGGTATACGCAGCCTGAAAGACCGGATCGTAGATTTTGCAGGCAGCGATGCTTATCTTTCTGAAGCAGAAATGGCGGAAATGCCGGCCCCGGTTGTACATATCCCGACTTGTATGGGTGCT
This sequence comes from Odoribacter sp. N54.MGS-14, assembly GCF_000980295.1. Lineage (NCBI taxonomy): Bacteria > Pseudomonadati > Bacteroidota > Bacteroidia > Bacteroidales > Odoribacteraceae > Odoribacter > Odoribacter sp. N54.MGS-14. The sequence goes on from NZ_LARL01000018.1 coordinate 42,164, forward strand.
GTCGTCATGGCTTACAACCTACCCGAAGTAAAAGAGCTGCAATTGACAGGTGACATGATCGCCGACATCTTCCTAGGCAAAATCACCCGTTGGAACGATCCCCGTATTCAACAAGTAAATCCGGGAGTTACCCTTCCCGACAAAGCGGTCAGCCCGGTATATCGCTCCGACGGTAGTGGTACCACCTATGTCTTCAGTGATTACCTGACAAAGATCAGTGCTCCGTGGGCAGAAAATATCGGAACCGGAAAAGCATTGAAATGGCCGGTAGGTATTGCCGCCAAGGGAAATCCAGGCGTAGCCGGGACAATCAGTCAAACTCCGGGGGCGATCGGTTATATCGGTTCGGAATACGCTTTTGCCTTGAAAATACCGGTAGCCAAACTGCAAAACAAGGCCGGAAATTTTGTAGCCCCCACAACCGAAAGCATCTCTGCTGCCGCAGATATCGAAATGCCGGCCGATACCCGCACCATGATCACCGACTCGCCGGTAGCCGATGCCTATCCGATCAGCTGCTTTACCTGGATTCTCCTTTATCAGGAACAAGCTTATAAAAACCGGCCTGAACCCCTGGCCCAAGCTACGGTGGAGCTGCTGAATTGGTTAACGAATCCGGAAGCCCAGGATATAACGACAAAAGTACATTATTCACCCCTGCCGGCTTCGACAGTGAAAAATGCCAAACAAATCCTGAAAACCATCACTTATAACGGTCAACCAATCCTAAAATAATATGCGTGATTATATTTTCAAACGGCTGTTATTTCTCTGCTCTTTATTGGTTCTGCTGATTTGTGGGGGAATGGTCTATTCCCTCGTAAGCGGGGCAGTACCGGCCTTTGAAAAATTCGGATTCTTTCATTTCATTTCTTCCGTAGAATGGGATCCTCGGCCCGGTAATGAGCAATATGGCGCCTTGGCATTCATCACGGGAACCATTATGACCTCATTTTTAGCCCTGGTATTTTGTATTCCGTTTTCTTTACCTGTGGCTTTATTCACCGGCGAATATTTCCGGGGTACCCGGGCAGCCACGATCATCGGTTCGGTCATCGACCTGCTGGCCGGTATCCCTTCGATTGTATACGGTTTGTGGGGATTTTATACCCTCCGACCCTTCATGGTCGATTTACAGCTGTCGGAACAGGGGTTCGGCATATTCACCGCAGCGGCCGTATTAGCCGTCATGATCATCCCTTATGCCTCTTCACTGAGTGCCGAGTTTATCTCTATGGTTCCCAAAGAATTGAAAGAAGGGGCCTACAGCCTGGGAGGTACACGTCTGGATGTGATCCGGCGGGTGATTTTCCCGGTCGCAGGTTCCGGAATATTCGCCAGTTATATCCTGGCCTTAGGAAGAGCATTGGGAGAGACGATGGCAGTCACGATGCTGATCGGCAATACCAATATCCTGCCTACGTCTTTCACTTCTACCGGCAACACGATGGCCAGTGTCATCGCCAACCAGTTCGGAGAAGCCGACGGCCTGAAACTCAGTTCCCTGATCGCTATCGGTCTATTGCTATTCCTCATCACCGCTATCATCAATTTCATCGGTAAGATGATCATGAAAAAATTAAGCTGACATGATACAACGCCCTATTACATCTTATCATTCAGGCTGGCGCAAAGCCAAGGACAGGATATTTTTCTGGCTGGTTTGCCTGTTCTCTGCTTTAACGGCCGTCCCATTAGTAGTCATCATCTGGGAAGTGGTCCGGAAAGGATACAAACAGATCAACCTGAATTTCTTCACCGAGACAGCCCCCAGTACCCTGGATGCCATGTTAGCGAAAATCAACGGAGAAATCATTCCCGGAGGAATCGCCAATGGAATCACAGGCACATTACTTATGGTGGTACTGGCCTCCGTTATCGCTATCCCGACCGGTATTATGGGTGGAATTTACTTATCGGAAAAACCCAAAACCTTATTTTCTCATGTGATCCGTTTTCTGACCGACCTCCTGCAAGGCACGCCGTCGATCGTCATCGGTATCATCGCTTATGCCTGGGTTGTCGTTCCTTTGAGTAGTTATTCCGCTTTGGCAGGTAGTGTCGCTCTGGCTATTATGATGTTACCCTTAATCATACGCTCGACAGAAGAGACCCTGAAACTTCTCCCGACAAGCCTCAAAGAAGCCGGTCTTGCGCTAGGAGCCTCCTATACGAGTGTTATCCTGAAAGTCTTGGTTCCCTCAGCTTTCGGCGGACTGTTCACCGGTACTTTACTAGCCGTGTCGAGAGTGATGGGCGAAACAGCCCCCCTGATGCTAACCGCCCTCGGTAGTACAGCGATCAACTGGGATATTCTGGATCCGACCAGTGCAGTCCCCTTGCTCATCTGGGAATTTTATAACGACCCGAACCTGGCCGATATGATCTGGAGTTGTTCTTTATTTCTATTACTATTGATTCTGGTGATGAACATCATCGCTAAAAATGTCGCCCGGAAATGGAAAATTTAATTTATAACAGTCCTACTACATCATGCAAATAGATCATCCGATATTACAATTTAAAAATGTCAGTATTTCCTATACTCCCGGGAAAAATGCCGTCAATCATGTCAATGCCGATATTAAAAAGAATCGGATCACAGCCATTATGGGGCCCTCAGGATGTGGCAAAAGTACCTTATTGCGTGCCATCAACCGCATGCACGAATTATATCCGGACATCAGGATCAGCGGAGAAATTCTGATGGACAACCGCAACATTTTAAAGATGAACCCCATGGAGGTCAGGCGTATGGCGGGCATGGTATTTCAGCGCCCTAATCCTTTTCCCACTATGAGTATTTTCGATAATGTGATCGCCGGTTACAAACTCAATGGCATCCGCCTGAAAAAAAAAGAAAAAGAAGAAATTGTAGAGACTTGTCTGACCAACGTCGGGCTGTGGAATGAAGTGAAAGACGCTCTGTTCAAGAAAGGCACTTTCTTATCAGGAGGTCAGCAACAGCGGCTATGCATTGCACGGGCCCTGGCCTTAAAACCGGAAGTATTACTGATGGACGAGCCGACCTCCGCCCTCGATCCTATCGCCACCAACCGGATCGAAGAATTGTTACTCGAGCTGAAAAAAGAATTTACCATTATCATCGTCACCCACAACATGTCGCAAGCTGCCCGTATTTCAGACTATTCGATGTTTATGTATCTCGGCGAACTGATCGAATACGACAAAACCCGGATTATGTTTACCAATCCCCGGGATAAACGGACCGAAGAATATCTGACCGGACAATTCGGATAAACCGATGTAAAAAACAAAAAAAATAATTCCTATTATGCCAACTTTAAAAGAAAAAGTATTCAGCCGGATAACCGAAGATTTTCAGGTATTAGCAAAGATTGTCATCCGCCAGCTGAATCTGACCAAGCAATTAATGGACGACAACCACAAAGAGGAGATATATACAGAGATCAACAATAACGAACGGATCATCGACAGTATAGAGGTCAAAATCCGCAACGAAGTGATCAATATGATCGTGCTTTACAGTCCGCGGGCCACGAATCTGAGGATGATCATCTCTTACTACGATATGACCGCTTATCTCGAACGGATCGGAGATCTGATTCTGAATGTTTCCCATTTCATGAAAAAAATAGCAGTCGACGACTGTCTGTTCACAACCTATAAAAAGGATTTACTAAAGATGCTCTCACTCACTGAAAGTATGACACAAAATGCTATATTTGCTTTTACATGTGAGGATATCCAGTTAGCGAAAGAAACGATCGAGACGGATGACCAGGTCGACGAACTGCATCATTTTATCGGCCAGCATCTCCCGACACAATGTTTCGATAAGATATTATCGCAACAAGAAGTAACGGATGCCCTATGCATCAACAGCATGGCCTATAACATCGAGCGGATCGGAGATAATGCGACCAATATTGCAGAAGCCGCTATTTACCTGATCGAAGGAAAGAATATCAAACATTGGCCGAAACCGGACGAAGACCTGCTACTGGCAGGAAGTGAAGGTTAAAAAATGAGAAAAGAATAATAAACGATTTTGAATGACAAAATATATGGAACGGAATAAAATATTAGTAGTCGACGATGAAGAAGATTTATGTGAAATCCTTCAATTCAATCTGGAAAGTGAAGGTTTTGCAGTAGACATCGCAAATTCAGCCGAAGAAGCCTTAAAACTGCTGACCGATGAACATGAACTAATTCTACTGGATGTCATGATGGAAGGTATGTCCGGATTCAAAATGGCCGAAAAAGTCCGCAAAGAAATGCATATGAATACCCCGATCATCTTCCTGACCGCTAAGGATACCGAAAACGATATGTTGACCGGATTCAGTATCGGCGGAGACGATTATATTGCCAAACCCTTCTCGATCAAAGAAGTTGCCGCCCGGGTAAAAGCAGTATTGAAAAGGGCCGGTAATATCGCACTACCGGAAAAAAAGAAAACGATCGAAATCGGAGAACTCACTCTGGACCTCAACAGCAAGACCGTATACCTCAATGAGCAGCAGATCCTTCTAACCAAAAAAGAATTCGAAATACTCAGTATGATGGCCAAAGCTCCCAACCGGGTCTTTTCACGGGAAGATATTCTGGGCAAAGCCTGGCAAGAAGACGGCTATGTATTGGAGAGAACGGTAGACGTCCACATCACCCGGCTCAGAAAAAAACTCGGAGCTTTCGGTAAACATATCGCCAACCGTTCGGGGTACGGTTACTGCCTGGAATGCTGAAAAGGCTAAAGGCTTTAAGCTAAAAGCCTTCAACTCCTGGTCCACAATTTTCAGCTTTCAGCCTTTAGCTTATAGCTTTTTTTTTAGCTTTTTACTTTTAACCTTTTACTTTTTACTTTTTTATGCACTTTACTTATAAAAAGAAGATTTTCCTGTATTTTCTGATTGTATTTACCATATTTACAATCATCATCGTTGCAGTTCAACAGAACAGGGAGAAAATGTATAAGTCAGAGAATTTCAAAGCCAGTCTCAATGCTTATGCAGAAATCATCGCCAACTATGTCGATAGTCACCGTCTGATCGCAGATAAACGGCTGGATTCGTTAAATAATTTGCTTCCCTTACTCCCCCGAGGATTACGGGTAAGCATTATCGACCGCCAGGGGAAAGTGCTTTACGACAACGATATCGACGAGGAAGAAACGGTAGAAAATCACTTGTCCCGACCGGAAATAGCACAAGCATTAACCCAAAGCAACGGTACGAATATTCGTAAATCGGAGACTACCGGTATCGATTATTATTACGATGCCCGCCTTTTCAACAACTATTTCGTACGGGTAGCTCTACCTTATACCGATCAGGTACAGAATATCCTGAAAGCTGACGAAATCTTCACTTATTTCATTCTGCTCTTATTTTTTACTACCCTGATTTCTTTGTTATATCTGGCAGATCGTTTCGGGAAAGCCGTATCCGGCCTGAACGAATTTATCATCACGGCCGAACACAGCCAACCGGATTACGACAAAATCGATTTCCCCGATACCGAACTGGGAGAAATCGGTCATAAGATCGTCGACAACTACAAGATGCTGAAAAAGAGCAAAGATCAGCTCAATCAGGAAAGGGAAAAACTGTTACGCCACTTTCACCATTCCGATGAAGGTATTTGTATTTTCTCGGCAGATCACAAAAAGATATATGCCAACACCCATTTCATCCAATATGTAAACACTATTTTAGACGAACCTACCTTTGATGTAGATCATATTTTCCAGGCACCTGAATTCAAAGAAGCCGAATTTTTCCTGCAAAAGAACACACCGGTCAATCCTCAGGCCAAATCGATTCCGATCTGGCAAGGAAAAATTGCCAAAAACGGGAAACATTTCGCTGTGAGATTACTTATTTTCTACGACAACAGTTACGAAATCACGTTGAACAACGTCACCTCGGCAGAAAAAAACAGGCTGCTGAAACAAGAGATGACCAATAATATCGCACACGAATTAAAAACTCCGGTCAGCAGTATCCGCGGTTACATCGAAACTATTCTCGAACAGGAACACCTGGAACCTGTCAAGCAGAAATTTTTCCTGGAGAGGGCTTATATTCAAATTCTTCGCTTATCCGAATTAATTCGCGACGTGGCTTTGATCACCAAAACCGAAGAAGCCTCCGACCTATTCGAGAAAGAAACGATCAATATCCGAACGACCATCGACGAAGTGACCACCGACCTGGAAGTATCCTTACAACACAATCACATCGTCGTTCACAATCATATCGGCCCGAAAGTTGAAATCGAAGGTAACCATACCCTACTTTATTCCATTTTCAGGAACCTGATCGACAATGCGATCAACTATGCCGGAGAAAATATCACGATCGGTATCGACAATTATATGGAAGACAGCGAATTTTACTATTTTTCATTCTACGATACCGGCCGGGGAATCGAAGAAGAACACCTGGAACGTATTTTCGACCGTTTCTACCGGGTGAATCAAGGCAGAAGCCGGAAAACGGGCGGATCGGGTCTGGGCCTCTCCATCGTAAAAAATGCCGTATTGTTTCACAAAGGCCAAATCACGGCTAAGAACCGGAAAGACGGTGGATTAGAGTTCATTTTTTCTTTGAGAAAAAAATTATTTTAACTTTCAGGCCACGCAACCTTTTTAGTTAGTTTTCATCTTTATAACAGAAAACAACTAAAAATAAAAACATGAAAAATAAACATTTCAATCTAACTTCGGGGATCGTTCTTATCCTGATCCCCCTTGTTTTTTCCTTCACCGGTTGCAAGGATGATTATGAAACCTATTATGAAGGTTATGGCCTGGTCAGTAAATCAGGCGACGAAAAGTTTACCGTCAAGCTAGACGATGGTTATCTGCTCTATCCCCGGGAATATTACTTCAATCCTGAAAAACTGAACGACAGTACCCGTCTACGGGTACGATTCAACATTCTGGAAGAACAGGATACGAATTTATATGCCCGGATTGTCTATGCCGACACAATTCTGACCAAATCCATTCTTCCGTACGACGAAACGATTTTGGACAGTGTCGGAAACGCTCCGGTAAAGATCGTCAATTCCTGGTTCGCTCATGGATTCCTGAACTTTGAGTTTATGTTTGCTGCCCATCTGAATCCCAGTACAGGCAAAACACATATGGTAAATTTATTACAATGCCCCACCGAAGACGACCGCCTCATCTTCGAATTCCGGCACAATGATTTCGGAGATTCCCGGGATAAACTCTATTTCGGTACAGTTTCTTTCCCCATACAGAAGCTCACCGAAGGCTATGAAAAACCGATAAAAATGATCGTCAAATATAACGATTCGGCCAATACAACGCGCAGCATCGAACTGACTTACAAGTAATCGGAAAATCTCCAAAGATCGGTCATTGAACTTTGGGGATTTTCTTTTATCTATCAAAGTCTGAAAATCAGATTGACAATATTAGCCTCTTCTAAAAATTCATCTGAGTAGAAATACTGCTTGTCGAGAAAAAGCCAGGAGGTTTACCCTACGATAAAAGCAGGCAAAGAATCAAACGATCCTACCACAAAATAAAAATAAGACGATTTGTAACCTGACACACAGAATTATAGTATCTTTCAAAAAAAAATCTCATTTATTATTCGCATTTTTAGAGTCAAAAATTTTGCAGTTAACAGAAAAAAGCATACATTTGTACCCGCAAAAAGAGAGAGTTCTTTTACAATTAAGGGCAGTTACCAGAGTGGCCAAATGGGGCTGACTGTAACTCAGCTGGCGTAGCCTTCGGTGGTTCGAATCCATCACTGCCCACAAATTTTAAATTACAGCTATTAGAGATAGTTATTAGTTTAAAATTTGTTTATGCCTCCCCATTACGGATCGAAAAAGCATAGTGAGTCCGGCTAGTGTGTGAGGAACAATACATTTTGCGGAAATAGCTCAGTCGATAGAGCACTAGCCTTCCAAGCTGGGGGTCGCGGGTTTGAGTCCCGTTTTCCGCTCTCTGAATGAGGTAGTTACGAAAGTAGCTACCTTTTTTATTTTGTGGTTTTTCGTGGTTTGGGGGCATCTGTTTAAACCGAGGTTTAAACCAACTTTAGCCATGAACGCCTCTATTTCAGTGGTTTGTTACAAATCAAAAACACTTTCAAACGGAGAATACCCATTAATGTTCCGAATATCCAAAGACGACCTTTGTAAAAAATGAAAAAGGATTATAAACCGTAATCTGTTAAAAAAAATCATAGAGACGGCTGTAGGGTGTTTCTTGAAATACGGGTATGTAGCGTGGAGTACTCCTTTCGTCATCGTCTCCACAGCTTTCAGCAACCTTGTCCGTGCCAAAGGGAAATCGACAGAGGCACTGAACGGAATACTGATAGGTACCATACAGAATATCGTACTCAATCGCTTGTTTATCCTATGGCTCGGCTACAGGATTGCCGGTGCGGCATGGGCTACGGCCATCGGTTATACGGCAGCCAACGCATATTATGTTATCTTGCTGACGGGCAAAGACTCCCACCTGACCATATTCATAGCCTGTTTCAAGCTACCGTCAAGATAGAAGTGCAACACCATCCCCCTCTTCCTCCGTCCTTGGAGCGTAGCGGAAAGGGAGGAGAAAG
>NZ_LARL01000129.1:0-2878 GCF_000980295.1 Odoribacter sp. N54.MGS-14
AAAATATTAAAAGGTGTCTATAACCGGGGGGATCCACCTCTTTCCATTCCGAACAGAGAAGTTAAGCCCCTGAGTGCCGATGGTACTGCCTTATGGTGGGAGAGTAGGTTGGCGCCGAATTGTGAAAGCAGTCATGATTTATATTGTGACTGCTTTTTTTATGTTTATGAAAATAGCCCACGAGGACGGAGTTTCTGGGCTATTTTAGAGTCTAGGCTCCAGTATCCTGTATGTTCCGGCTGTAGAGGCTGCCATATTTTTCTGAAAAAATATTCCGGAAAATTTTGTCCGCTACTTCTTTCCAGGAGTGTTATAAATAATTGTGTTACCCGCTTGGAATATTTATATTTTTCCCCACTTAGTATTTTCCGAACATTCACTATTGTTGTTTTGTTATCTTTTATATTATTTTGATGGTAGTAGTAAGCCTTTGTTGAAAGACTGGTTTATGGTGGTTATACCATAAAATTTATATTTTCTGGTAGGTTATTCATTTTATGATTCAAATTATGAGAATTATTTTGATAATAATGGCTATTGTATGTTTAGGGGGATGTGATAAGAAAAATACATCCATATATCATAATATAATATTTAAAGAAATATGTGATATTGCAAGAGATAAGTATCTTCCATTTTGTATTGTTTTAATAGACTCTTCGCAACATTTGTCTCAGGAATATTATTCACGATTACAAAATCGCTACAAATTTCTGACGCAACAGGCCATTTATAATATGGCTGATATTAATGTTTCCGTAAATGAGTGGTATATAAAATGGTTATGTCCTGTTACTACTCCTTTGACTTGTGTATTTTCTCCGGAGGGAGATTTGGTTGACTTAATTCCAGGGGCAACAAGAGAAACTTTTTTGTACTCAAAAGAAGCAATAAATAATTTGGGACCTACTGATTTTCATTGGCCCAACTATTTTCATAGGAATAAAAAAGAACTAATCCCCCTTTTAAATAATTTATTGGAACAAAAAGAAATTTTGAATCAAGGTGTATATTTATCCTCAGGATTCTCTGAACTGGTAGATTCTCTGAATTATCCATATTCGATCTATTTGAAATTGGCTGGAGAATTGATGATGCATGATATTATTACATCGCAAATTACTGCAAAATCTTTACTAGAGTTTTAGTATTTTATCTCTGTCTTTGTTATCTTGCAGGGATGTTCGAATGATGATTTCCTGAAGCCAAGTCTGGAAGATAAGCTTAACTTTCCTCTTCATATTGAAAAATTTGGAAAGGCTGTTGCCAATGAGATTCATCAGACTGTAATAAATTTAAATGAGAGAGGTGTAGATTATTCTAATGCTAAAAACACACCTGAATTTAAAAAGCAATTTTATCAGGATTGGGCCCAGGCTAGTCCAGGGATGATAAAAACAAAAGTGTCACAAAATCAAATGTTTGGTAATTCACTTCTTTTTATAGAAGGGTATCGTAACCTGACCCATATTCAAATTGAATTTATTCGTCGGATATTGAAGGAATGTGATGAAACAACTTCTTACGAGGACTTTGGCAATAGATTGGCCAATATCAATAAAGATATTTTTAAACAGGTTCCTGAAATAGAGCAGGAGAGGTTACTTTATATTACGTCTGCCTTGTATTATGGAATAGGAGAAATTCAGAATCTTGAAAAACAAGGACAAATGCTTATTACTCCTCAGACTAAATTCCGAATGAGAAGGGTTAAAACAAGGAGTGAATCAGGAGGTGATGGTTTCTGGGGAACTTGCAGGAGCATTTATTCAGCAGTTGCTCCTTATGTTTTTGGAACGCTTACTGAAATGGGCGAAATAGTTGTATCTGTTTCGGAGGTAATGGTGGGTGGAGTTGCATTGATTATGTCTGTACTTTGTGTGTCGGATACGGACCAGTTTCGGGCAGAATGTGCAGAAAAATATAGGGATTGTATGGATAAAAAAGGGCCTTGGTCTAAGGAACATAGTGGGGGATGGGGATATACAATGTGTGCAAGGTGCTTAGAATTTTGCAGAGCACAGCACGGTGTTTGGGATTGTCCTCGGCCAGTGTAAAATTGGATTATTATGAAAGGTTTTGAGATATGTATTAATGATGCAGCTCCTATTGTTGCAATGACAGATAGTTTGGTTACTTTAATCATAAGTGTAGGGTATGCTGATGGGGATGATATGCACATCGGAGGAATGGATTCAAAATCGAATCATCTTATATGGATGAATAAAAAGATGTCTCTGGGAGATAAGATTAAAGTGCGGGTTAGAGAGATTGATATTGCTTCTCCATTGCATATGAGATATCCTTCCGATAGAGAGGAAATGAAGAAAGAGTATTATAAATTGAAAAAGAAATTAGAGGAGGAAGGGAAACTATGAAGGGATTAGTTGTTAAATACGGAGAGAAGACTTATAAAGTTGGTTTACCCGATGGAGGTGTTACCTTGTCTTCTTGTATTATGCAGAATAAATTTACGCTTGAGGCAGGTGGCTCAGGACATGCTTATGCTAGTGTATTCCTGAAATTACGTGAAGACATAGAATTTGAGGTGGAAGTGGCTGAATTTGATAAAGCTTCCGAGCCTCTTTCTGAAACGAATCAACCGATAATAGATCCGGATTATCCTCATGAAGAAGATCCGGATTGGAAACTAAAACATTTCCGGAAATTAGAAAAGATTCTGAAAGAAGAAGGATTGCTTGATTAAAGCAGAAGCCTAAGCTGATTAAATGGGCCATTTTTGTAAATGGCTCATGAGCTTTAGGAGAGCGGATCTTAAGACGGAGATACCTCATTGTATGATTTGTAATAGTCAAGACTTGTTCTGACAGCTTGTTTAGTATCGGACAAAAAAACTGTCAGCTGTTTGTTGCGAAGT
>NZ_LARL01000171.1:0-749 GCF_000980295.1 Odoribacter sp. N54.MGS-14
GGAAAGAGGCGTATGTGCCCTGCATGGAACCGGTTACGGGTACGCAACACTCCGGGTCTATATCTATATTTATAAACGCCTTGATAAAGCGGGAAGCTTGCTTTTTCACTTCGGGAGTTCCGTTGATGTTCGGGTAGATAGACGCTATACCGTTACGAAGGGCTTCGATCTCAGCGTCTACGCCTACTTGAGCGGCTTTCAAGCCCGGTACGCCCATTTCCATATGGATGAACTCGGTTCCCGTTTCTTGTTCCAATTGCGTGGATATGGCAACTACCTCCCGGATAGTCGCTTTCCCAAAATCGGGAAGTCCAAAGCCATCGATAATCCGTCTGGCTGTCTGATAGTCTACAGGAGTATTTTTCATGCTAGTGTTAATTATATATGGGGGACAAAAGTATGAAATTTATCGATTTGTTCTAATTTTTTCATCCTAAACTATTGCTAATTCAAAAAATCCACCTATCTTTGCACCGCAATTCAACGGAATAGCGATAAAGAATAACATTTTGGTCTGGTAGTTCAGCTGGTTAGAATACATGCCTGTCACGCATGGGGTCGCGGGTTCGAGTCCCGTCCAGACCGCCAAGAAAAAGAGTTTCGAGTAAATATTCGGGACTCTTTTTTGTTTCCATTTTTTTAAAGCACATATCGGACAGACACACTATCATCGATAGTGTCCCCAAAAGTGTGTAAATCCTTTCTTTTTTCATCTTTGCAAATCTATTCATTTTTAATAAAATAATCTT
>NZ_LARL01000017.1:0-46959 GCF_000980295.1 Odoribacter sp. N54.MGS-14
CGTGATTTCGAACGGCAGGTATGTAAAACCGTTTTTGTCCAGGATAATGAGTCGAAATCGTGTTACGGTGTGGTGAGGGGATTGCATTTCCAGCAACCTCCGTATGCCCAATCCAAACTGGTGCGGGTGGTGAAAGGTCGTGTACTGGATGTGGCGGTGGATATCCGTAAGGGATCGCCTACATTCGGGAAGCATGTTTCCGTTGAATTAACGGAGGAGAATAAACGGCAGTTTTTCGTTCCGCGGGGATTTGCCCATGGTTTTGCGGTATTGAGTACAGAAGCTGTTTTCCAGTATAAATGCGATAATTTTTATGCACCGGAAAGTGAGGGGGCTTTAGCCTGGGATGATCCGGATTTAGGAATCGACTGGCGGATTCCGGCCGCTAAGGTGATCCTTTCTGAAAAGGACAGACACCATCCATGCCTGAAAGATGCCTGTGATTGGTTTGACTATAATGTGAATCTCTATGAATAGGATATTGGTGACCGGAGCCAACGGACAGTTGGGGAATGAGATGAGGCGGCTGGCTGGCGGGAAGAACGGAAAAGATTGCTATATCTTTACCGATATAGCGGAATTGGACATTACCGATTTGGATGCCGTGCGGCGTTATGTGGCGGACGAGAAAATCAGCGTAGTGGTGAATTGTGCTGCCTATACGAATGTAGACAAGGCAGAGGAAGATGAAGGGACGGCTGATAGGATTAATCGTCTGGCGGTGGAGAACCTGGCAGTTGTCTGTAAGGAAGCGAATGCTACCTTGATTCACGTTTCAACTGATTATGTGTTCGGCGGAAACAGGAATCTGCCTTACCGGGAGGATGAACCGACCGATCCGTTGGGTGCTTACGGCAGGACGAAGCTGGCAGGAGAACAGGCTGTAGAGCAGAGCGGATGTCGTTACCTGATCTTCCGGACAGCCTGGCTGTATTCTGCTTTCGGGAATAATTTTGTAAAGACCATACAGCGTTTGACAGTGGAAAGGGAGCAGTTGAATGTCGTATTTGACCAGGTGGGAACGCCGACTTATGCCGCCGACTTGGCCACTTTGATCGTTCACGCCATCGAAACGGGAAAATACAGGCAACATCAGGGAATTTACCATTTTTCCAATGAGGGCGTGTGTTCGTGGTATGATTTTGCTAAAGAGATCGTTGCTTTATCGGGAAATACTTGTGACATCCGGCCGTGCCATTCGGATGAGTTTCCGGGTAAAGTAAAACGTCCGGCTTTCTCAGTGCTGGATAAAACAAAAGTGAAACGGGATTTTGATTGTACCATTCCTTACTGGAAGGATTCACTTGTGAAATGTATAAATGAATTAAAACGGAAATAATGGATTTTAAAAGGAATGTATTGATTACCGGTGGTGCCGGTTTTATCGGCTCGCATGTAGTGCGTCTGTTTGTGACGAAATATCCGGAATATCATATCATTAATCTGGATAAGCTGACTTATGCGGGGAATCTGGCCAATCTGGCAGACATCGAACAGCAGCCGAATTATACTTTTGTAAAAGCAGATATCTGTGATTTTGAAAAGATACTGGAATTGTTCCGGCAGCACAGTATCGACGGAGTGATCCATCTGGCAGCGGAAAGCCATGTAGACCGCTCGATCAAAGATCCGTTTACCTTTGCTCAGACGAATGTGATGGGGACCCTGTCTTTGTTGCAAGCCGCTAAAGTAAGCTGGGACGGACAATATGACGGGAAACGTTTCTATCATATCTCTACCGATGAGGTGTATGGGGCCCTGAAGTTTGACGGCACCTTTTTTACGGAGACAACGAAATATGATCCGCATTCCCCCTACTCGGCTTCGAAAGCTTCTTCCGATCATTTCGTGAGGGCCTTTCACGATACTTTCGGTATGCCTACCCTTGTAACCAATTGCAGTAATAACTACGGTCCTTACCAATTCCCGGAAAAGCTAATCCCTTTGTTTATCAATAACATCCGTCACAATAAACCTTTGCCCGTTTACGGAAAGGGGGAAAATGTGCGTGACTGGTTGTATGTGGTGGATCATGCCCGGGCCATCGATCTTATTTTCCATAATGGAAAGGTTGCCGAAACATATAATATCGGTGGCTTTAACGAATGGAAAAATATCGATTTGATCCGGGTTCTGATCAAGACGGTAGATCGCTTACTGGGACGCCCTGAAGGAGCATCGGAGAAGCTGATCACATACGTGACAGACCGGGCCGGACATGATTTGCGCTATGCTATCGATTCGACGAAACTGAAAAATGAATTGGGCTGGGAACCTTCTTTACAGTTCGAGGAGGGTATAGAGAAAACGGTGAAATGGTATCTGGATAATCAGGAGTGGCTGGATCAGGTGACGAGCGGAGATTATCAGGGATACTATGAAAGGATGTATGGCAATAGATAGGCAAAAAACGGAAACGGTTCATTGGCACGCTGTCTTCACCGCCTCGCGTGCGGAGAAGAAGGTGCGTGACCGGTTGGAGGAGCTGGGTGTGGAGTGTTTTTTGCCGGTACAGACGGTGTTGAGGCAGTGGACGTACCGGAAGTCGCGGGTGGTGGTGCCGGTAATTGCAGGCTTGGTGTTTGTGCGGGTGAGCCGTCAGGAACAGGTGAAGGTGCTGCAGACGAAGGGGGTGGTGGCTTTTCTGAGGCTGAAGGGAGAGGCGGGGGCTGCTGTGATTCCGGATAAGCAGATGGAGGACTTCCGTTTTTTGCTGGATTTCTCGGAAGAGGCAGTGGAAATGACCAATGAAAATATAAAGGCCGGTGATTTGGTCAGGGTGGTGAAAGGTTCGCTGAGGGGGACGGAAGGTGAACTGATCAGACACAAGGGAGTGACGAAGGTGTTGGTACGTATCGATATGCTGGGGTGTGCCATGGTTAATATTCCGGCGAGCTTTGTAGAAAAATTAAATAAGTAATGATCGGCGATGAAAGAGTTTTCTGTTTGTTATGATCGTTTTTGCCTGGGGAATTATACCCTGGTTTGTGATGTCTCGGATACCGTTCAGGCGACCGCGGATCTGGGGGCTTTCGAGATGTATGTCCTGGGTATGTGGAACGATGGGCTGGTGGTGACGATGAAGGCATACGATGAGGTTTGTGGTGAAAATCAGTTTGTCCTGCTTGTACCGGACGGTAGCGAGCAGTTGATGAGTTTCTCCCCGGGTAGAGGTTTTGTGGTCCGGCCATACCGGGCGGCACGTCAAGGCCGTTTTGCCTATTTGCTTGATTTCTTATGTGGCTTGAAATACAAAGGTTATCAGGGTTATGAGGAGTATGACGAGGAAGAAAAAATGATTTTCGGTATTGTGCGGGTCGGTGAAAAATCCCTGACCTATGGAGGAAAAAATTTGCAGGAAGTGAAAATGGATTTTAAAAGAGTAATCGAAGAAGCTATAAGTTAGCGGTAGGAAAGAAAAGCTAAAAAAGGGGTTCCCTTGTCCGGTGACGGATAAGGGAATTTTTTGTCGATGATTTTCCAAACCTTATTGATAAAAAATGCGAATACTAGTGAAAAAACGAATCTTTCTAACCTGGAAAATTTATGAGACAAGAAATGGAGAAAACGGTTTTGAAAGGAAGACACGGAGGTTGGTCGATATGGCTATCTGTAGCTTTCGGAATGGTATGGCTTTTATTGCTTCCCGGACAGTCGGTGGCTAGGGTTCCGGGCAGTAGGGACAAACAACAGAATGCGGAAACGTTGCGGGTTGTTCACGGTAAGGTAACGGATGAGAACGGAGCTCCGATTGTGGGGGCGAATGTTTGGATAAAGGGGACTATGGTAGGAGTGGCTACCGATGTCAACGGAGATTATACCTTACGGATAAACCCTGAGGCGAAGACGTTGAGTGCTTCATTTATCGGTTATTCAGAGGCGGAGAAGACGATTATGCCGGGAATCGAGGTTTATAATTTTACTTTAAAGCCGGAAGCCAGGAAGCTGGACGAGGTCGTGGTGGTTGGGTACGGTACTACCCGGCTCAGGGATTTAACCGGTTCGGTATCTTCTGTCGGGGCTGCTGATCTGGAAAAGGAACCGGTGATGAATGTCGCTTCTGCCTTGCAGGGGAAAGCGCCGGGGGTTCAGGTGTCTATGGCTTCGGCGAAACCCGGTGAACCGGTGAAGATCCGGGTGAGGGGATCCACTTCGTTGGAAGGTACCAATGAACCTTTGTATGTGATCGACGGTATTCCGGCCGAACAAGCCGATATGATCGCCATAAACCCGGATGATATTCAGTCGATCGATATATTGAAGGATGCTTCGGCAGCGGCTATTTATGGGTCGAGGGCCGCTAATGGCGTGGTATTGATTACAACCAAACGGGGGATACAGAATGAAAAGCCTCAGCTGAATCTGAAGTATTTTACCAATTTCGATACCCAGATAGAGAATTTCAGCATATTGAATGCGAATGAATTCCGGAATGTCATGATGGATGCTGCAATCAATACGTTAAAAGTGGATCCGACCAATGAAACGGCTTTGAGCATTAAAGAAGGGACTATCCTGAAGGATGCCGATACAGATTGGTATAAACTATTGTCACAGAAAGCTTCAACGAACAGTGTGGAGCTTTCGGTGAGGGGAGGAAGTTCAAGACTGAAATATTTTACTTCCTTCGGGATGAGTTTCCAAAATGGAGTATTGAAAGGGGATGACCTGAAACGGTATACCGGGCGGATCAACCTGGATTGGGATGTGACTTCGGTATTGAAATTCGGTACCAATGTAAGTTTGGCGTATACCGATCAATCCCAGGAAGGACAAGGGTTGTGGCAGATCAAACAGTTTCGTCCGGATGTCCCGGTTTATGCAGAGGACGGTAGTTATTATAAGATCGGTACGACAGATAATCCGGTGGCCAAAACGAAGATTACCAACCGGAACGATGTTTATCGGTTTAATGGGACGGTATTCGGAGAGGCCCAGATTATTCCGGGACTTCGTTTTCGTTCAACTTTCTCTGTAGCTAAGAACTTTAATTTCACCCACCAATATTATCCCAGTTTTTTACAGGAAGGTAATTATTATAACAATTATACCGGTAAAGCTGTACGGGGAAGTAGCGAATCGGTACGTACCCTTTGGGATAATACATTGAAATATGAGGGGACATTTAAGGAGATACATGCTTTGGATGCTTTGTTCGGAGTCTCGTTCGAGCGTTACAAGGCAGGTGATTTCAGTGCTACCGGTGTCGATTTTCCGATGGACAAAATCTTGAATAACCTGAGTAGCGCTACAACTCCTTACGATGTAAGCGGAAATTCGTCCGGAAACGGACTGATTTCGGTCTTCGGACGGTTTAACTACCAATTGATGGAAAAATATCTTTTCACTTTTACGGCTCGTTTCGACGGTTCGTCGAAATTCGGTTCGCACAATAAATACGGTTTTTTCCCCTCGGGGGCTTTTGCCTGGAAAATCGATCAGGAACCTTTCATGAAGGATATTGAAGAAGTGAACGAATTGAAATTAAGGCTTTCGGCCGGAGTGACGGGAACACAGAATATCGGTAATTATAACAATAAGGATCTTTATGGCCCGAACGATTTTCTGGGAAAACCGGGAATTATCCCGACAACCTTGGGAAATAACGATTTACGCTGGGAACGGACCAAGCAGTTCGATATCGCTGTCGATTATGCTTTGCTGGATTACCGGTTGAGCGGATCTATCGGCTGGTATTATAAGAACACCAACGACCTGTTGTGGTATATCGATTTTCCGACTTCACTGCAACCCTTCAGCGGGATGTATAAAAATGTCGGACGGGTACAGAATAAGGGATTCGAGTGGATCGTCGATGCAAAGATTTTCAGGGAGACGGAGGTGAAATGGGACGTTACTTTTAATCTGGCCGTTAACCGCAATAAGGTGAAATCTTTGGTATCCGAAGGGGCACAGGATTGGGCCGGTAAAGGTGTGGTACAGGGAAGCGGTACCGAAGTACTGGCCGAAGGACATCCGGTGGGAGCTGTTCTGGGGTACCAGACCGACGGTATATTCCAGTCCTGGACACAGATCGAGGAATATAATAAAAAGGCACAGGAGCTGAGTAACGGGACTGCCACTTATTATTATAGCAGCGAGACCAAACCGGGACAGATTATTTACCGGGATGTGAATGGAGACGGGCATATCAGCGTGAAAGACCGGGTCATCATTGCTAATCCGGAACCGAAATTTCAGGGGGGATTTTCTTCCAATGTGTCCTGGAAAGATTTATCCCTGTATCTGATGTTCAATTATTCGGTAGGTGCAGAACGCTTGTATAACAATACTTTGCAAAATATTTCCGGTTCGTTGAACAACCTGATCGATTATAACCTTTACAACCGTTGGTCCGAACAGAATACGTCTTCCCGTTTACCGGCTTTGTATGTCGACGATCCGGTTCCGGCGACGAATAATCTGGAAGTACACAAAGCTTCTTATTTGAAGCTGTCGCATTTGCGGATCCAGTACAATTTGCCGGTATTGTGGGATGCCAGGTATTACAAAGGGGGACAGGTATATTTCGCTATCGCCAATCTTTTCACTATCACCCGTTATCCGGGAATCGATCCGGCGACGGTAGGTAGTGCTACGGCTAACTACGGAGGAAATTACGATAGTGATATTTATCCGGGTGTCCGTTCTTATACAATCGGGTTACGACTTAATTTTTAATTATTAGCACGAATGCTTATGAAAAAGATATTTATCCTTTTGATGGTCGGTAGTCTGCTGTTTTCCTGCCAGATTACGGACGTCCTGAACCAGGAGCCTCCGCATAATCTGACTCCTGATAATGCGATTACGGATGAAAAGTCGGCAGAAACCGCTTTGACCGGTATTTATGGTGAACAGATCGGGTATGAGTCTTATATGTCGATCGGAAATCATGCAATGACTGCCGGTATTTTGCAAAGAAACGACAATCCCGGCGTGGTTGTGAGTATCTATTATATCGAAAACCGTTTGCCGGAACTGAATCTGGTGGGGGCAGCATATACTCCTTTTTGGGATGCTTTTAATACGATTATCAATTCGTCGACGAAATTACTGGCTGTTTTGGAAGGAATGAGCGATAATCTGTTTACCGATGGACGGAAAACCACCATGATGGGAGAGATCCGGTTTCTGCGGGGGTGGTATATGTTCGATTTGTTGAGGATGTTCGGGGAATATGATAAATTGGACAGTAAATATGGGATGATCATCCGGGAGACTCCCCCTACTTCCGATGATGTCTATAAAGCCCGTTCGACGGTTCAGCAGACGTATGATTTTATCCTGAAGGATATCGAGTATGCTATATCGAACGCCCCGGATTTTACTTCTTCGGATTTTGCGTCGAAAATGGCTGCCAAGGCTCTTAAAGTGAAAGTACTTTTCTATATGGGGAAATACAGTGAGGCTTTAGAGGCTGCCAATACGTTTATCGGTGACGGAGAACGGGCATTGGTGGCCCCCTATTCGGCTGTTTTTACCGATTTTTCTAATCAGGAGCTGATCTATACCCGGGGATTTGCAGGGACAGATGAAGTGAAATATCAGGCCACGCGGGTACAGGCGTATTATAATGAGGGGAAATGGGGACCTACGGAGTCTTTTATGGAACTGGTCGGGGACGATCCCCGGAAAACGGTTATCCTGAAAAATGGAGTCGGGGATGTTTTCGGACCTCAGCAGACGATTCGGAAAGCTTCGAATGCAGAAGGAACAATGCCCACTTACCTGATGCGTTATTCAGAGATTTATATGATGAAAGCCGAATGTGAAGCCCGTACCGGGAAAGGAGATCCTTTGGCTACCCTGAATGCTTTACGTTCCGGTCATGGATTACCGGCTATTACGGGAGTGACCGATATATTACAGACGATCTATCAGGAATGGATACTGGAACTGGGGTTCGAGAATGGGCATGAATGGTACGCCACCTGGCGGATGGGAGTGGATCAGCTTCTGGAAACCAATCGGGCTGTGGCTGAAAAAATGGCTACTGCCGCCGATCCCGAATTGTATAAAGCCAATTTGCCTTATAAACGGATTTATCCGATCCCTTCGAGCGAAATCAATGCCAATAAGTTGATGGAACAAAATCCGGGAAATAATTGATGGCCTGATTCAGGACTGAGTTTTGGTGGTTGAAGAGAGAATCGTGATAAAGTGGCTTTTATTGCGATTCTCTTTTTTTGTCGGAAAATAGCCCGGAAACTCCGTCTCCGTCCTTTATTGTTAAATATTATACAGTTGTTGGAAGGAAAGTTTACTCAAACGTTTTCCTTTAAAATTTTCACGTTTCTTTAACAAACCGGCCGGTTTTCGTATATTAATTCTTAATATTGTACCTGAAAATATGAAAGACAGAAACCTATGATGACTGTAATGATGAAGTTGACGGACAATAATTTTAAACGTAAAGTTACGTTGCGGGCTTCTGTTGGCATAGGGGAAAATATAATAGAATAAAGAAGCCCGCTGAAAGGCGGGCTTTTTTTTGCGATAAAAGTGAAGAGGTTCGAACTGACCGGTTTTGTCATGAAAAAAAGAGTAGAAATTAAAACCATACAATGAAAATCAAAGGAGAACCGAGGGCATTTCTGAGTAATGAGGCCCGACAATTACTGAATCTTTACGAATCGTTAGGGGAACGGGCAGAGATTTTTTTGCCGCGTCATATTTATGACAATCTGACCAGTTTTGTGAAGCTTTGTTTTGAAGAACCCGATGACCCGGCTGTCCAGCAGTCGGAGATCAACCGTTATTTGTTGAAGTTCCGGGAAGATATTCCGGGATATACGGATGTTGCTTTGATGCTTTGTCCGCATCATCCTTCCAAAGCTTTCGAATTGAGTGGAAGGCGGGGAGAGTTTGTGAAGAAGATCGATGAGTTCCTGGATACCGAAGCAGTAAGTCCTGATTCCAGAGTTCTCTTGAAAAATATTAAAGACACTCATGATTTTTCGGTAGGAACTCCTCCTGTGCGCAGTAGCCATATCGAGTTTATCTCCCAGGTACAATTGGGCGGGCAGGTACGCGATTTGCGGAAATACCGGGATGTGATCGGGGTGACCGGTGACCTGAACGAAGCGCATTGGAATTATTTGATGGATACTTTGGAGCAGATGATCGGCCAGAGTACCCATTATACAACCGGGGCTGAGAAGGCCGACTTTCTCAACCGGATGCGTTGGGCGGTGAATTTCAAGGGACTGAACGGTATGATTACGACGGTGGTTTCGGGAAATGCCGATAAAGCGGTCAGTCTGCTCCGGGGAGAAGTGTTCGGTAAGAATAGTGTACAAGTGTTGGAGAATCCTTCTACCGAAGAATTGTTCGAACAGATGAGGGTGGATACAACCTCGGTCTTTGTGGTGAAAGCCCGGCATATGCGGGTGAATCCTTTCTCCGGTGAAAAATGGTTTCCTCTGCTGACCCGTCTGGTGATTGTCGACGATTCGCGGGAATCGAGGAGTTCCAATACCTCTCTGGTGTTCTGTTTTCATAACGGGATTATCCATACACTGAATAAGGTACATACCAAGAAATTGGGTTCTCCGGCCAATACGCAATTGAACTTGCGGTTGATTCTGGAAAATGTGAATCCCTCTTTCCTGTCAGAATTCCGGGAAAAAATCGAGCTGCAAATCAAAGCCTACGAGAAAGAGATCAATCAGATTCTGACCGAACAGATCGGGACTACCGGGGATGCGGTGAAACGGTTGAATGTGTTTAAACTGGATATGTTCTCCAGGAAGATCGTTCAGGATAAATATTCCCTGGAAAAATTACGGGATTTTATTTATTTTCTGGAGAATTGCCATAAAGAAGAAAAACGGCAGGCACAAACCCGTGAACTGATCGATGAGTTCGAAAGCCGGATCCGGCAATACTTTTATTCGGATTGCCCCCAGATTCAGGTGTTGAGTGTATTGGAAGGCGGCGGACGCAACCAGATCCGTACTTATGGACGTTATCTGTTGCAAAAGCCTTTGCACCGACTGGAAGATAAGGTGTATAAAGCTTGCCGGTTGATCCTGAATATTATCCCCAGCAATTATGAACGTACCCTGAAGAATCACTTTCATAAGAATTTCGGCATCAACCTGTTTTTAGAGAAATATCAGGCTTATATCACGAAGATAGATAATGATGCTAACAATAAAGGCCGTTACGATAATTTCCTCAATGACCTGGGGATCCGGGAAAAATACCGGGCCTTGCCTGTGGAGGATCAGCAAATCGTGAAAGAATTCTTATCGGCTTTAGGCAATCTGGAACAGACTTCGGTTTCCGATTCGGTACAGATGATTATCCGGGATCTGTTGTTTCATCCCAATGGAAAGCCGAAACCTTATATTATTTACAATGCGATGCAGGCTTGGGAATATAAGGATTTGCTGCCTGACGATACTTTCGATATCAATCCTTTCGATATCGAAATCGAGAATTTGCCTGACGGACGTTTAGCCTATGAACGGCTGACGGATAAATTACTCCGTATCAAATCGACGCTGGCTTTATTCGACGATAGTGGCAGCCTTTGGGATTTGTTTTGTGAGAATACGACGATTCTGATCAACGATCCGAATAATCCGACCGGTTATACGGATTTCAATACCGAAGCTTTGAATTCGTTCCTGAAACTGATGAATACTTGTAAGATTACTCTTTTTCTCGACGAAGCTTATGCCGACAGTGTGAAGGTTACGGATAAACATATGCCGAAATGGCGTACGATCTCGCGGTATATCATCAATAATATCAATGCCCAGGCCAATATCCGGGCGGTATCATCGTTATCGACCACCAAGAATTTGTCGGCTACGGGCGATCGGTTAGGGGCTTTGGCGGTGACCCCTCAGGCTGCTGCGGTCGCTGCTTTTGTGCGTCAGCTGAATTCCTGTTCGCACGGCAATAACAACTCTTTACTGATGTTGAATAATTTGCTGGAGACGGCACAGGTAGCTAAAAAAATAAAAGATACGCTGGAAAGCGAGTTACCGAAAAATGCTTCCCGCTTTAAGATCAAAGAGACACTGATCCGGTTTATCAATGAACAGATCGGACGGATTGAAAAATCGAACGCCAATAGTGTTGCAAACCGTCAGTTGCATAAGACCGCCGGATTTGAAGGTAGCCCGTTGTACCTGTTCCTGCTGGATGAGCTGGTAGCTTTGGATAAACTGGATATATTGGCCCTGCCGGACGATTTTAAATACCACAACGAACCTTTCTTCGTTTATTACCAGAAACGGTTGGTGGAAAATCTGAACCGTTTCCGGGTGAATAAGAATTTCCGTTCAGAATCGATGTTACGGATGAGTTGGGCAAAAGAGGTGGCTCAACGGGTTGTAGCTGAATTCGAAGGGACGGAAGTCAGTTGGTTGCCTTCGGATGGTTCTTATTTGTTTAACTTCCGGGTGGGGGAAGGGTTTTCTTATGCCGATCTGCTTTGTTTCTGCCAATATCTGGCGTTACACCGGGGGATTGCTGCTGTGCCCTATCCTACCGGTTTGGTCCGCTTTGCTATCGGAGGTTTTCTTGCCGATACCGAGGAGAGTAAGCAAGTGTTTAAATATGAACTGGAAGACGGTTTTACCATTTTTATGAAATATTGGACACTGTTTGCGGCTAAGCGGTTGGATGCGGCTTATAAGGAGGTGGAAAGCCATACGATTTTGGATGAGATTTTCGCTTATACTAAAATTCAGGAATTGATTGATACGATTATCGGCGATTATCCTTTATCCGCTAAATACCGGAAAGACAAAGCGCCTTCTTTGCAGATCCGTGATATCCGGACCTTGTACCATGCCTCTCCCGAGCGTAGCGGAGTGAGCATTACGACGATCGACCGGTCGGTAAATTCGGTCATCGAATTACATGGCGACAAGATCGGTTCTTGCCGGGATGTATTCGAGTTTATCCGGAGTGCTGCTTTTACGAAGGTATATGAAAATTTACTGGCACAGATTTATAAGCAAGTGCCGGCCATTGCCGACCTGGATTTCAATACGGTAAGTTCGAAATACAGTAAGGCGGTGATCCTGAAATATATCACTAATAAGAAGACGTTCCAGCCCAACTATAATGTACTGGACGATCCGATGGAGAAAAATGTGATGCGGGAAATTCTGATTGAAATGGAGCATCTTCTGTTCTCGGATAGTAAAGTGAAGATTTTAGCTATCGATGCAACCGGAAATCCGGAGTTGGATAAATCGAAATTGGAAGGAATCAATGTGATTATCAAGAAATATATCCGGGAAATTTTATTGCATTTCAATCTGCCGTTTGAAAAAGACAGCCTCGAACCCAGCCGCAAGGAGATTGTCCGGGTAGCCGGAGAAACATTCGAGGAAATCACCGGTATTCGGTTGAGTGACCTGAACCTGCAAATCTGGGTAGATGAATTTATCAACCGTCTCCGCGCTCTGCCCGAATTTAAAGAGACGTTGCTGGCTCAGAAGTGTATGGGGTATATGATGGATTCGATCGCTTCGGGGATGAACAAAGAAAATTTGCCGGTAACCGATAAGATCCTGTTTCTGTATTTATTACATAACGATCATTCTTTCTATCGGCTGGTATCGGCCAAATTGAAGTATTTCAGCGATAAGATCGGAGCTTGTGCGGACAGGGAGGTGAAGATGTTTACAGAGGAGTTTATCACCGAGATATTACCCACCCAATTGAAGGAAATCAACGATTATATCATGCGGCGCCGGGATATTAAGGTGGCTGAGAAAGAGATCCACCGGGTGAGCCGGAAAGTGGTGTTGTTCTATATCAGCATGATCAAGCGGACAAAAGGAACCGATTATTACAAGCGCTATACCCATACGATGGTCCGGCTGGTGGAGACGGCTTTTATGAAACAAAATTCCAGTGTCAACGAGATGGTACAGCACGGTATTTCTATTTATAAAGATTTTGAAATGGAGAATAAGGTGCTGGAGACTTTCGAAGATGGACGGATCGCCTGGATCAACGAACTGATGCAGAAATGCGGTGTCATTTCTTCCGAGCAGCCGGTGCAGGAGCATACCCGTATCGTTACGGATGCTAAGAAACGGGAATATCCGTTCCACAAAGTGGATCGTCCGGGGACTATTTCGAAAAAGCGGCTTGGGGAGGCAGGACCGAACGATTATTTGAAGCTATTGGATTTGCGGCCCGATTCGTCTTTTTTTATCGGTCGTTTGGCCCGGTTTATCGCCAATATGGATTCGGACGATTATCGCTGTAAGGTGGTGAAACATGGCATGGTGAAGGAGCTGGTGATTTTCCAGAAGGGATATATGAAATACCTGACCGATAACTACCGGCTGAATTATACCGAAGACATTCCGATCGAAGATATCACCCGGTTCGTCCCGGATGTGATCAGTTTCCTGGGGGCTCCCGAAAAGCTGATTTCTTTCCCGCAGATCGGGTATTTCGATATACCGGGGCCGAACGGGAACATCAAGACGATCGTTACGCCGTTGAAACAGAAGGTAGATTATTTCGGGGATGTCAAGAAACCACGTCTGACGGTGATCAATGAGAAAATTAAAGAGATCGGCGGTAATCCGCGTCACGGTTCTTTGTTTGCCGTGGAAGAAAACGACGGTAGTATCTTTGTTATCGAGATCAATGGGGATAGTGGGGTAGGGAAGTCGGAAATGATCGCCGCTTTTATCCTGAAATGGTTGCGGAATAACCTCGAGGGGGTCCGTTCGGTAAAACTGATTGCGGGCGATATGTTCCATGAGTTTCAGGATGCCGAAGGTAATCTGTATGGGATCGGTACAGAGGTCGGTGATTTCTCACGGACGACGGATTTCGACCCGGATTATATCAAGTATTATAAGTATCTGTTTGAAAGTAGTGCCGACAGTAATGTCGAAGATCTCAATTCCCGGAGCACGGTGAGCGGTATGTGTGATATCACGATGCCTTATAAGATCGATATCATGCTGAGTGCCGGAAACTATTCGAAGGAGGAAGCAGGTATAACCCGGGTGGACAATCCTGAAAATTTCCTGTTGTATATGGATGCCCATGGGGAGAGGAAAGAGAAAGCGACCAGTCAGGATGGTCCTAATTTCCAGCGTACCTTGAAGCGTTATACGGCAGATAAGAATATTGTAGATGTGATTGCCCGTCATGGTAATTATCTGGATGATATTTTAGATTGGGATTATGTAGAAAATGAAAAGCAATATTATCTGGCTTCTTCGTTCAAATTATTGGATAAGATCGATATTACGGAAGTAGTCGGTCAGATTTTCGGCGGTAAGCAGTTTAAACGGGACGGGGTTGGCTATACCATCCAAACGGTCTCTTTCGATATGATACAGAACCGGTTTATTGCTACCGTATCGTATGGGGAAAGAGAAAGCCGGGAAATGATGATCGACCGGAAGATGTTCAGTGCGATTTTCGATTCTCTGGCCAGTACTCCGGGAGGGCAACCGTTTATTGCTGAGGAAGGACAGTTGGAATCGGTGATGAACCTGGTGAAAATCATGCGCGGAGGGAGCGACGGTAAGGGGAAAGCCCGGAATATTCAATGTGGTATGCTTTCAACGGAGATCGGCAAGAAAGGCCGGGAGATTACCGGACCTCAGAAAGCCGCTATGGAGCTGAAACGGATGATTCAAGAGGTACGGATTACCCGCCCGGAAATCAATGAAGGGAAAATTTGCGTGAAACGCCTGCTGAACGAGAAATATCGTCCTATTTTCAAAGGAGAAATGAATAGTTCGGAATTGTGGCGATATAATTTCTTTATCTATCAGCTGGAGAACATGAAGAAAGCCGACTATCGCCGGATGGACGATATCGACCGTAAGGTAGATATGAGTAATCTGGTGGATTTTGTACCTGTAGACCCGAAGAAAGAATTCAGTCCTTTGTTGGTGAATCCCAATCTGAATATCGAACTGAGTAGTTTCAGCGAGACGTTCGAGGAATTGATGAGTTTGCCGAATTATCCGGAATTTGCGTGTGAATTCGCCGAACATATGGAACAGTTGTATGTCGCAGAGGGATATAGTGAAGAAACGAATATCAATAATATGATCGTACAGTTGTTGCTTCTGGAGGGATATTGCACGACCGAGGACGTGGCTCGTGGTAGTGTCATTGAAAAAGTGAACCGGGAGACGATTGCCGCTGCCAAGTATGCGGTGGTTCGGTATTTGGAAGGCGAACGGGTGAAACGCGCTTCATCCGGTAAACCTGTCGAAAAGATCGCGGCTACCGGTACAGGTAAAAAGGTTGCTACGAAGGGGATACGTAAAAAGTAAAGTATCGGGATTTTGATTTGGGAAGCCGCTTCTTTCCGGGGAGCGGCTTTTTTTTGTTGTTATTTGTTGAAACCTGAAAACATTTTTTATCTTTGTATTATGATGAAGAATGTTTTGTTTTGTATATTAATGATTTATGTGGTTTGTGGCTGTCGGTCACAGCAACCGCAAGAGATTGTTCGGCTT
Source organism: Odoribacter sp. N54.MGS-14 (assembly GCF_000980295.1). Lineage (NCBI taxonomy): Bacteria > Pseudomonadati > Bacteroidota > Bacteroidia > Bacteroidales > Odoribacteraceae > Odoribacter > Odoribacter sp. N54.MGS-14. Next base: position 15,483 of record NZ_LARL01000017.1, read on the forward strand.
GCTGTGAAAAGCTTGGATGAACTACAGTCTGTGTCGGCTGTCCTGGTCAGTAATGCTGCTTTTGACGGTGCGGAGTTGTCGGATGAGCTGGCCAGTCGGATACCTTTTCTCTTTAAACAGGTAGTACGGGATTCGGGTACTTATTTTTTTACCTTCGAACAAATCGATAACCGGGTTTTCTACCGGAACGATCAGCCTTATATGGCTTGTGTATATCTGGATATGTTACTTGGTACGCGTATTCCTGTTGAACCCGGTGCGAAAAGGTATGATTATTTTGCCCGGATCCAGGAGGAGCTCGATTTGATGCAGCAAATCCTGGATGGTAAGAAACTGCGTGAAGTTGCTTCCGATTCTTCCCGGATCGTCGATGTATGGGTGGAGCGGGCGCCGGATACGCTTTTTAACGGGCAGGATTGTTATGTACTCAAACGGCATAATGATGTCACGCTTATTCCCTCGAAAAGTGATAATGAGTCATGGAAAGCCAATGTAAGATATAAAGTGATGCATAGTTATAATACGTATGCTTTATTTATAGAAAAACATACAGGTTTGCCTGTTTACTGGTCTTATACCAATTCGGGAGATCAGGACGGCAGGAAAATTCCGGGAAACCGGAATACGGAATTTTTGGAAAATATGGAGCTGAAGGATATTCCGGACAGTTGTTTTTATCCTGCTCAGGCAGATAAAATTCGCTATGTCGCTTCTTTCGACGAGTTCGTGCAGGAGGTGAAGGTGGGTGATGAGGCTCCTGCTTATGAATTGACGGATGTCATGACCGGGAAAGTGTATTCCAACGCATCGCTGCAAGGCAAGATCGTGGTGATGCAATTTACTTCTACCGGGTGTGTCGGATGTGTATTGGCCCAGCCGTGGATGAATAAATTATATGATCGCTGGAAAGAGCAGCCGGAGCTGGTTTTTCTGTGTGCCGGTCTGCTCAGTGAAAAGGATGCTAAGATTCAGGTTGAAAAATATGAGTTCGCTTATCCGATGACCACTTGTAATCAGGCTTTTTTCTGGTCGTTCGGAGTGCAGGCCATACCTTCTTATTATGTGATCGGAAAAGATAATCAGGTGCTTGCCAGACCACAATCACACATCGATTTGAAGAATTTTTTAGACAGTTATTTTAATAAATAATTGCGGGGAGCCGGGTTTGTTATCAGGAAGAATGGTAGGCCACAGGAAATAGAACGGAAATTTTTGGTCAAGGGAGATTTCAAGTCACAGGCTTTTCAATCGGTACGGCTTATGATTTTGAAATGGAGAATAGGGTACTGAAGATTTTTAAAGATGGACAGGTCGCCTGGATTAACGAACTGATGCAGAAATGCGGTGTCATTTCCTCTGAACAGCCGGTGCAGGAACATACCTGTATCGTTACGGATGCTAAGAAACGGGAATATCCGGATCGTCCGGGAACTATTCCGGAAAAGCTGCTTGAAGAGACTGTTTCTGGAGGGATATGGCACAACCGAGGATGTGGCCTGTGGTAGTGTCATTGAAAAAGTGAATATCGTCATTATTTCGTCATATTTTTTTTAATGTCGGCGTAACATTGGGTTCATAGCTTTGTCACAGTTAAAGACAAGGCTATGAATTTTTCTTTTATCCGGGATCGTAGATCATTTTCAGATTTTATTTTTATTCTGTGGGCAGGAGGAGCGGCCCTGCTTTCTTATTCGTTAGTATATGCATTGCGTAAACCTTTTACGGCTGCTACATTTGATGGGCTGAGTATTTGGGGAATGGATTATAAGGTTGTAGTGACTATTACTCAGATTTTAGGTTATTTGTTGGCCAAGTTTATCGGCATTAAATTGATTTCTGAGTTAAAGGGACAACATCGTTTAAAATTTATTTTGGGGGCGATTGTTTTAGCTGAGTTGGCTTTAGTCGGTTTTGCTATCCTGCCGTCTCCGGGTAATATCTTTGCTATGTTTTTTAATGGGCTGGCTTTGGGATGTATGTGGGGAGTGATTTTCAGTTTTATAGAAGGGCGGCGGGTAACGGATATGCTAGCCAGTTTATTGGGGATTAGCATGGTGATTAGTTCAGGTGCAGCGAAATCCCTGGGATTGTTTGTGATGGACCATTGGCAGGTCAGTGAGTTTTGGATGCCTGCCCTGATCGGTGGTTGTGCTTTGCCATGCCTGGCTTTATTGGGATATGTGTTGCAATCTCTGCCAAAACCTTCCGAAGAAGACAGGGCTTTGAAAGCAGAGCGGATGACTTTGGATGGAAGGCAACGCTGGGCTTTATTCAAAAATTATATGCCTTTTCTCTCTATTATTTTAGTCGCTAATTTTTTGTTGGTGGCTTTACGGGATATAAAGGAAGATTTTCTGGTGAAAATATTTGATGTTGCGGGGAGTGGTTATTCTTCATGGATATTCGCTCAATTGGACAGTATCGTTACTTTGATTATCTTGATTATCTTCGGATTAATGGTTTTTGTCCGTAATAATATGCGGGTTTTATTGATTTTATTGAGTTTGGTGATTTTGGGCATGCTGACCATGTCTTTTATTTCGTTGAGATATGAGGCATTGCAACTAAGTCCGGTAGTTTGGTTATTTATTCAAAGTCTCTGTTTGTATCTTGCTTATTTGTGTTTTCAGACTATTTTCTTTGATCGTTTTATAGCTTGTTTCCGTATCCGGGGGAATGTCGGTTTTTTTATTGTATTGATTGATTTCATCGGTTATTTAGGAACGGTGATTGTCTTAGCCATAAAGGAATTTTTAAATCCGGATATCAATTGGTTATCGTTTTATAACCAATTGGCGGGTTATGTGGGTTTGGGATGCAGTGTATTATTTGTCGGTGCTTGGGTTTATCTGTACCGGCGGGCAAAACGAAGAGCGTCTGAAAAGGTGATGCCTCTGGAAACTGCTCATGCTTATTGATTGGTTTTATTCTAATTACAGTAATATTTGATTTAAGGACATGAAAAAAGTTAGTTGTGTCATTATGGATTGGGCCGGAACGGCTGTCGATTTTGGGTGTTTTGCTCCATTGAATGCTTTTTTGAAGGTGTTTCAGGAGCAGGGAGTGACGATCACTTACCGGCAAGCCCGTGAACCGATGGGATTATTAAAGATTGAACATATAAAGGCTATTTTGAAAATGCCTGAAGTGAGTGAAAGGTTTCGTACAGCACATGGACGGGAATGGAATCAGAATGATGTCGCAATCATGTATCAGAGTTTTGAGAAACATTTGTTTGCTTCACTTCAGGATTTTACGACTCCTGTTCCGGGAGTTATAGAGACAATGGAACAATTACGTCGTGAAGGGATCCGTATTGGTTCAACGACAGGGTATACCGACGCTATGATGAAAATTGTACAACCCGGAGCTGCTGCTCAGGGATATACTGTAGATTGTCTGGTAACTCCGGATCATTTGCCTGCCGGACGCCCGGCTCCTTATATGATTTACCGGAACATGACAGAGCTGGCGATTCCTTCTGTTGACGAGGTGGTTAAAGTTGGAGATACTATCGCCGATATCCGGGAAGGATTGAATGCAAAAGTATGTTCTGTCGGAGTAATTACAGGTAGTAATGAGTTGGGGTTGACCGAGGAGGAATACAAAACTATGCCTGAACCGGAGTTATATACTTTGAAACAAGAGGTCAGAGAGCGGATGATGGCAGCCGGTGCACATTATGTGCTGGATAATATCCGTGAATTGCCGGACCTGATACATAATTTAATGAATAAAAAATAATAGGTGTATGAGAAATTATTTACTGTTGACCCCTGGACCGTTGAGTACTTCTGAGACGGTGAAAGAAGCCATGTTACAGGATTGGTGTACCTGGGATAAAGATTACAATGAAGGAATAGTTACTGTGATCCGGAAAGAATTGCTGGAGGTGGCAGGACTGGATGAGAAGGAATATACAACTGTGTTGCTACAAGGAAGTGGGACTTATGGCGTAGAGGCAACTTTGGGAGCTGTCGTGAAACCTACCGACAGGTTACTGATTATAGCGAATGGTGCTTATGGCAAACGGATGGCGGCCATTGCTGATTATTATAAACTGGATTATGTCATGGTGGCTTTGAAAGAAACGGAGCTGATTACCCCTGCAATCGTGGAGGAGGCTTTGAAAAATCATCCTGGAATCAGCCATTTGTCTTTGGTCCATAGTGAAACAACGACGGGTTTATTGAATCCGATTGAAGAAATTGCAGAGGTGTTGCGTGGACGCGGGATCACCTGGATCGTTGATGCCATGAGTAGTTTTGGAGGGATTCCTATCGATATGAAAAAACTGGGTATTGATTTTCTGGTTAGTAGTGCCAATAAGTGTATACAGGGAGTTCCGGGCTTTACCTTTGTTCTCGCTTCACGGGAAAAATTGCTGAAATGCAAAGGAGTTGCCCGTTCTTTGTCCCTGGATATTTATGCCCAATGGGAAGAAATGGAAAAAGGGCATGGAAAATGGCGGTTTACCTCACCGACTCACGTTGTACGGGCATTTTTTCAAGCTTTGAAAGAGTTGAAAGCAGAGGGAGGTATAGAAGCCCGTTACCGCCGTTATTGCCGGAATCATGAGGTATTAGTGGAAGGAATGCGGGCTATTGGTTTTTCCACCTTGCTGGAACCGGAAAAGCAGTCTCCGATTATTACTTCTTTTCTTTATCCGGAGCCGGGTTTTTCGTTTACAGAGTTTTATGGGTTGCTGAAACAACAGGGTTTTGTCATTTATCCCGGAAAGGTTTCGGATGCTGATACATTCCGGATTGGTACTATTGGAGATGTATTCCCGGAGGATTTTGAAAGATTGACACAAGCTGTTGCGGCTATCAGACAGGTAAATTAAACAGGGCTGCCCGGACAAGTTTGACTTTTTTTAGTTTTTTGGCTGTTTAAGTGTTTCTTTTGCTTTAATTTTGTTGTAAAAGAAATCAATATGCCACAAGAGATAGAAAGAAAGTTTTTGGTCCGGGGAGACTTTAAAGCATATGCTTACCAATCCTTTCGGATTGTACAGGGCTATTTGTCCTCCGTACCGGAAAGGACGGTCAGGATACGGGTGAAAGGTGAACAGGGCTATCTTACTGTAAAAGGTAAAAGTGATGTTCATGGAGTTACCCGCTATGAATGGGAAAAAGAGATTGCCAGGGAAGATGCAGAAGAACTCCTGAAATTGTGCGAGCCTGGGGTGGTTGACAAAATTCGTTATTTAGTGAAAGTAGGGGGGCATATTTTCGAGGTAGACGAGTTTCTGGGGGAGAATAAAGGGTTATTGCTGGCTGAAGTTGAATTAAAGCAGGAGGATGAGCTTTTTGAAAAGCCGGAATGGTTGGGAGAAGAAGTGACCGGAGATCTGCGTTATTATAATGTAAGGCTGGCACACCGGCCCTATCGGAGTTGGAAATAATTCTGAATTTATGCATGCTTAACAGTTTGAGAAGTTCGGTTGTTCCATTGTCTGAAACTCTGATTGAGACAATAGAGTAACCGAACGATTTGAATCTGTATTTATTTCATTTTTTCTTCTGATTCGGTACTGAGGGGCAGGTGGTCCTGGAAGTGGACCGTAACATGGGTTCCGTCGCAATAGGGTTTATTAGCGGATGCTCCGCAACGGCATAGGGTGACCCGGTTGCGTTGTTCGTATTCGGTGCCGTCAGGTCCATTCACAGGAATACCTCCTTTGACCCAGAGCGGGCCACTACATTCTTCCTGTGGGTCTTCGATCAGGCCTAAAGCCGGTTTTAAGGGAGGCTCATAAAATTTTTCCTCTTCTTTGTCCCAGAGTTTTAACCGGCCGGAGGGGCAGTACATGCTTTCGTGTACGGCCAGATCATGGGCTTCGGGGTTACCGGAATCTTCCGTCAACTGCCAAACCGTTCCTCTGGCCATACAAAAACGGGCATGTACACAATATTCGGTGTTGTCGGCCAACTGGACTCCGGGACCGTCATACAGATCGGCATTCTCTAAAAGAGGGATATTGCCGGCAGTTAGCGTCGGATCCCAATCGGCATGGTGATGGGAACCGTCGCAATACGGATGATTTTTGGACTGACCACAGCGGCATAAAGCAGTGGGTTCGTTGTCGGTCGGGTATTTATGCCCTTTGGCATATTCCCAGGGGATTTGTTCTTTATTTAAAACGAAGATCTCTTGTTGAAGAGGGGGATTTCCATATACCAGATAGGGGCCGTCTACTGTAATTTCAAGGTGATATTTCGGGTCAGGAGTAGGTGTACCCGGTTCGATTTTACGAGTGTTTTTTTCCATAATTAAACGTTTTAATGATACTTGTTATACTTAAATTCGGATGGAAAGTTCCGGGTTGGCTGAGAGAATTTTCATCGGTATAAGTTTTGGAATAGAATTTGTTATAAGTGTATTGTTTGGTTTATTAAAATATTTTACTTAATTTTACATAAAATATGAAATTCCTTTTGAAGGAATAAGTTGTGAGAGTTATGAAAATATTTAAATCGTTGTTATACAGTGTTTTAATTTTTGTTTTAATAGGTTCTTTGGGAGCTTGTTCGGAGGAGTGTGGCTACGATTCTCATGCAGGTTATCAGTTAGGTAAACAAAATTTCGATTATTTGGAAGGTAATATGGCTTCTATTTTGTCGTTTTGGGATCTTGCTTTGAGAATGAACACCTATTTGACGGCTTTGGATGAGGAAGGAGAAGACCGGGCAGAAGAACTTTTCCCGGAATATCGTCTTCAGCAAGTGAATGAACACGAATGGGTCGGATGGAAGGGACAGGATTCGGTTTTTAAGATTGTAACAGACGATCTGGCATTAACCACTGAAACAGCTCACTGGGAAATTGTGGGCTACCGGGCTCCGTATGAGGGACAGATTACCGTTTTGTGTTCCGGTTTAAGAACCTGGGTGTTTCAGGTTTCCGCTTTGCAAAACCGGAAATGGATATCCGATGCCAGTCTGAAAATTAATTATAACGGAGAACAAACACCCCGGAATTTTAACGATGGAGATTGGATTGTTTCCGGTGTGGGGAAGAGTATGACCGATGAGGAAGAAATACTGAATTTTGAAATTGCAGAATCGCTGATCCGTTATGCAGAGAGTCATTATCTTTTTGATAAAGGACTATTGTATCTGCGGTTGAAAAATAGGTTCTCTCCGAAAGAAGAGATTGTTAAGGCCGAGATGAAACCACTTCCGGGAAGTGACCGCTCTCTGAAAATCACCTATAAAGGAGAGGTTTATTCTTATTGATGGTTACGGAGGTTACCCCCGGCAACATCGGTGGCCGGGGGAATAGGTAAAGTCAGTATAGTTCCTGTAATACAGCATCCAAGGCGGCTCCCCGCATTTCGGTTTTAAAGATACGGCCTTCTTTATCGAGAAGGATACAGGTGGGGACTCCTGTGATATTGTATTTTTGGGCGACAGGTCCGTTAAAACCGTTGGGATCACACAGTTGCTTCCAAACCATTTTTTCTTCTTTCATCGCCTTGTCCCAGTCGGTTTTCTTTTCGTCGATAGAAATACTGATGATTTCAAAGCCTTTGTCTTTATACTCCTGATATACATGACGAAGGTGTGGAATCTCGCCCCGGCAGGGACCACACCAGGATGCCCAGAATTCCAGCATCACATATTTTCCTTCGGGTACACAGGAAGAAAGCTTGACCATTTTCCCTTCCGGATTCATCAGTTCGATATCCTGATATTTTTCGCCGATAGCCATCGTTTTGGCTTTGTCAGCTATGGTTTTGAAGTTTTCGGCCATTGGGGGAATATTCGCCCAGGCTTTGGTGATGAGTGCAGTCAATTGTTCGAGCTGAGGGACGGTTAAATTGACGTACATGCCTTGTAGGAATTGAAGGGCTAAATCATATCCTACTATGCTTTCGGGATGTTCTTCGATAAATTTCCATTGGGCGATGTTTAATTTCTTGTTGATCTCGTTTTCTTGTTTGATTAACGCGATTCCCTCTTCTGTATTGAATATGCCGTCCATTGCCGGCCGATGATATACTTCCAGATACTTTTCATTTATGGTTCCGGATTGTTTTCTGAGATCGGCGATACTTTTCAAATACCGGTCGTACAGATCCTGGGAGGCGGAGCCCTTTACTACCGGATCTTTCCGGAAGGTTTCATCGCTCCAATAATAAGTACGCAGGCTGTCGACGTGACCGGAATAACTGATAACCGAATTTTCCAGGTAAAACCGGCTGGCTAACATTTGGGACGGGTCATCCTGGCCGGTTTTGTCGATGATTAATTGATACATACCGGGACGGTCGACTTTACCTTTCAATTGGAACCTGCCGTTTTTAATAACCGTGCTGTCGATGGTGACCGGAGGATAGACGGCTTCGTTTACTAACTGTACTTTCATGCCTTCACTGTTTCCCCCGATGTTACCGTTGAGGATATAACCGTCATATTTAGTTTGGCAAGCGACTAAACTACTGCTGCATAAAAAAGCTAAAAATATTTTTTTCATCGTATTAAGGAATTAATTGTTCTAATGCGGCGTCCAGGTATGCGCCCCGCATATTGGTTTTGAATATTTTACCTTCTTTGTCCAACAGAATACAATGGGGTACTCCGGTCACATTATATACTTGTATTGCCGGTCCGTTTTCTCCTTGCGGATCATTTAATTGTATCCAGGGCATCTTTTCTTCTTTCATGGCTTTTTGCCAATCTTTATTCTTTTGATCGATCGAGACACTGATGATCTCGAATCCTTTGTCTTTGTAATTCTGGTAGACGTGTTTCAGATGAGGAATTTCACCCCGGCAGGGGCCGCACCAGGATGCCCAGAATTCGAGCATCACATATTTTCCGGTTGGAAGGCATTCGGATAATTTTACTTTTTTCCCTTCCGGATCGGTGAGTTCGATGTCTTGAAACGGGGCTCCTATAGCGATTTTTTTGGCCATCTCTGCTTTTTCCTTGAATTCGGTCATACGGGGACAATTTCCCCAAACCCCGGAAAGTGTATTTTGCAGATCTTCGATCTGACCGGAGGTTAAGTCGATCTCTCCGAGCAGGAAATAACCGGCTTGATCGAGAGCCACTACAGAAGCCGGATTTTGTTTGATAAATCGGATCGTGGCCTGAATGATCTGCCGATCCAGTTCGGAGATCCGGCGGGCCAGGCGAATGCCCTCCTCGGTATTGAAGATGTTGTCTAATGCCGGACGGTGATATTGCTCGAGGTATTCGCCGTCTGCCTGATTTCTGGCTTTACTCAGTTCTTGGATAGAAGTTTTGAATGACTGATACAGATCTTCTGTCTCCGAACCCTGGATTATCATCTTACCTTTACGTTCCGGATTCCAGTAATAAGTGGGTAAAGTATGGATATCTCCCTGGAAAGTGATATCCGAATTTTCCAAATAGAAATTGCCGGCCAACCAGTTGGCTTCCGAGGATTTTTTCCCTACGGGAGTCGTATCGATGATCCAACGATAAAAGCCGGGTGCCGGAATTTCCCCGGTCAATTCGAAACAATGATCTTTAATGACCGTTGTTGCAATTGTTTGAGGAGGATAGCTATTATCCAACAGTTTGAAAACCATCCCTTCACATGGGCCTTGGATAGAGCCGGTGATGTGAAAAGATTTATTTTGTGCCTGGCAATACTGAATTGCCAGAACAAGGAATAGCACAGTTAACAGATTTTTCATTTTTGGGGATTTAAGGGTTTTCGATGAGTAAGTTGTTACCTGCTTTGGCCGATTGCGGGATGGGTAGGATCAATTGTTTATCCGACTTTATATTCGGGCGTATGGTGGTGATGTCTAAATCGCCGTGTTTATAATACCTGATCATGTCGTACCACTCTTCTTGGTTTTCAAAAAGCAGGTCGATCCATTTGTGCTGGCGGATCATTTCTAAAAGCTGGTTGTCAGGAATAGTACTCACGTCATATACTCCCGGGACATGGGCATCCAAAACGGTTTGCAGACTGGTACGGGCTGCCGCAAGATGATTGCCTCCCTGCCGGGCTTCCGCTTCTGCATGGATATAATATACTTCTCCCAAACGCAGGAAGTAGTAGGTATTGCTCTTGCCGTCATCATTGGTACTGTGAGGATATTTCCCGTTTTTGAAAGAAGTTGTGATGACGTCCGGTGTAAGAAACGGGGCGGCAAAACGGGGATCGTAACCTTCTCCTGTTTCTTTGTTCCCTGGAGTGGGATCCATCGCATCGGCTATTTTTTGAGAATAAGAACTATAAGTTGTCCGGTCTAAAATGAAACTACATTGTTCTTCATAGTTGGAGACATAAGGAGCGAACAGCACTTCAGGAGAATCGAACATATCGCTGAAGATACTCATAAAGTCAACCAGCCCGTATCCGTAGTTGCCGGCTGTTTGAATCACTTCATCGGCCAGTAGGGCTGCATTTACGTAATCTCCTTTACTTAGTAATACTTTTGCTTTCAGGGCTTGTGCGGTTGTTTTTCCGGCCTGCGCATGAGTGGGCGTATAATTACTCATAGGCATGTCCGGAGCATATAATATAGCTGAATCGAGATCCGATTCGATAAATTTATAGCTTTCAGCTACAGTCGAGCGGGCCTTTGCTAACGGTTCCCGGTAAGGTTTGTCGGACAGGACGATACCATATGGAGAATCGGTATCGTAAAATTGCCCGAAATAGCGTAACAACATAAAGTGAGCCATGGCCCGGTTGAAATAGCCTTCGCCTAATATTTCCATACGTCTCGCAGGGTCCAGGTCTTTTACCGTATTGTTTTCCAAAAATTCGATCATAAAGTTGGCCGCGTTGATTACATCATATAAATTATTATAGACATTTCCGATGATACTATTGTCTTCCAGTACATTGTTGTCGGTGAAACCGGTTTCTCCTGCCAATCCACCACTACCCGAGAGTGCTAATGAACCGGCGAGCAGGCCGATATGGCTTCGGAAGTTACAAAGACTCATGGCCCTCCATTGGGTATATACCCCGCGTAACACCTGTTCTGCACTCTGGGCATTCCGTATTGCGGTTTGGTCTTCCAGTTTATAATAAGGTTTTACTTTATCTACGTCTCCCATCAGGTCACATGCCCAAATCAATACAGAGAGAAATAAGGTAGAAATAATATATGTTGTTTTCATAGTATGAGATTTTATCGTTAAAATTCAACTTTAACACCTAAGGTAAATGTTTTACTCAATGGATAGGGATCTTCATTCAGGGTCATCTGTGAAGTAGTGAAACTACTGATCAGTTCCGGATCGATACCCGGCCATTGGGTCACGGTCCAGATATTAGAGCCGCTGACAAATAACATGGCCGATTGTACATTGATTTTCTTCAGGAAATTCTGTGGTAAATTATAAGAGAAAGTAATATTCTTTAAGCGTAAATACGATGTTTCGTAAATGTAACGATCGGAGAAACGAGAGTTTTTGGAAGGATCGGTATAAACCAGACGTGCATAACGAGCATCGGGATTTTCGGGACTCCAGGTTTTCCCATAGAGTTCGGGATAGATGTTATTTCCAATATACCCATACATATCGCTCATCATATTATAAACAGCAGCTTTAGCTCCTTGGGAGAATTGGAAAACGAACGACAAATTGAAATTTTTGTAATTGACCGAATTGAAAAATCCTCCGAAGAATTTAGGCTGAGGAGTAGCAATAACTTCCCGGTCTTTACTGTCGATATAACCGTTCCCATCCAGGTCCTTGTATTTGAAGTCACCCATACCGGTCGACTTTTCCTGGTAATAATTCGCTCCACGAGCTACGGCTGTTTTATTTAGAGTAACTACTTCATCGTCGTTTTGGAATATTTTTTCGACGATATATCCTTTTAAAACGCCGGCAGGCTGACCTTCTATATAGGTATCGACATCGTTACTGGAAAGCTCGGCTCCATTGAGTTTTTCGATTTTGTTCCGGTTCAGGGCTATATTGAATTTCGAGGTCCAGGTCCAGTCGGCTGTACGGATAATATCCCCGCCGATTTCAATCTCAACGCCTTTGTTGGAGAGGTCGATTAAGTTGGACGTATAGGAAGTGGAACCTGATTCGAGCGGATAGGGGGAAGGAGCCAATGCACCTTTGGTGTAACGATAGTATCCGTCGATGCTACCGAACAGGCGGTGGTTGAAGAAAGCGTAATCTAATCCACCGTTGAATTCGGATGTCCTTTCCCATTTGATATCCGGATTAGGTAATAAACCGGGAGTCAGAGTCGATTGTCCTATATAAGGATTGCCTTTTTCATAAAATTGTCTGTAGACGAAATCGTTGATGTTGGTAGAACCGGTTTGTCCCCAACTGAAACGTAATTTCAGATCGTCGACTTTTTCTGCATCGGCCATGAAATTTTCGCTGCTCATCCGCCATCCCAGGGATATAGAAGGGAAATAACCTCTTTGATTACCGGGGCCGAATTTGGAAGAGGCATCAGAACGGAAATTGATTTCTGCCAGATATTTGTCGAGATAATTATAGCTGGCACGGGCATAAATGGAATTGAGGGCACTTTTGGACTTTGCGTCTCCGATGCAGTGTGTTTCTGTTGCAGACCCCGCATTATTCAGGACTTCATCATCCGGGAAGCCCATGTAGTAATGCGAAGTATATTCACTAAAAGAACGGTCCCAACCATAGCCGACCATAAAACTGAAATAATGGTCTTCTATCTGGAAATTATAGTCGGCCCTGAAGTTGATCGAAGTATTGGCGGCTTTGCTGCGGTCGTCCTGAAGGGTGGACATGCCTCCGCCTCCCCAATCGTCTTGGGCGACCAGCGGGTTGTAATTACTATACTGATCCTGAAACATAGAGATATTGATATCTCCTCTGATTTTCAAACCGTTGAAGATTTTGTATTCCAGATAACTGTTTCCCAGGAATTGATAAGATTCTTTTTTGTTTTTATTTTGCCGGTTTGCGACTGGATTGGCTAAACCTACGGGGAAACCCCAGGTCAGAGTTCCGTCGATGCGGTATAATTCTCCCGTTTCATCGTATACGGGTACATCGGGTCTGACATTCCATTCTCGGGTAATACCCATTTCTTCGCCTGCAGCTCCGCTATGGCGTTTGGTCATTGTATAACCCAGGGCTGCTCCTACTTTGAAGCGTTTCGAGACATCCGAGTCAAAGGACAGACGACTGTTGTAACGTTGCATATCGTCGTTGATAAACAAACCTTCCTGGTCGATTGCATTGAAAGAAAAGGAGTAATTGGATAATTTTCCACCTCCGCGGATAGCCAGATTATACATGTGAGTCAGTGCATTCTTATTATTGGTCTCATCTACCCAATTGGTATTTTCTTCACCGAAAGCCTCGTCTTTTAATCCGTCGAATATCATATTTCCGTAATTATCATAGGAAGTATTGGCCATATAATCGATTGCAGGATAGATTTGGCCGTATATGATATTATCGTCTGTGATTTGTGCTTTGTTGATGGCTCCGAGTGTATTTTTAATGATTAATTCCTGGAGATTTTTAAATTTAGTTGTGTTTAATGGTTTGAATTTTTTAATTTGGTTACCGACACTCAAGGTATATCCCAGACTGATTTTCATTTGTTCGTTGCGGTGACCGTCCTTGGTTTTGATGATGACTACTCCGTTGGCTCCTCTGGAACCATAAATAGCTGTTGCGGCAGCGTCTTTCAATACGTCGATACTTTCGATGTCGTTGGGGGAAAGAGTTGAAAGCGGATTCAGCATATTCAGGCTGCGCTCGACAAAGAAAGGTACACCGTCGACGACATACAAGGGTTCATTATTGTTTTGCGATTTTAACGGGGAAGTGATTCCCCGGATGTTTAAAGTTGCTTTGGCACCTGGTTCTCCTGAGTTTTGATTGACCAATACCCCCTTCACTGCTCCACCTAGCATGTTGTCGAAAGTCGTGGCTCCGTTGGCATATTTTTCCAGGTCTTTCGCTTTGACCGACGATACGGAACTGGTCAGGTTTCTTGCCGACTTGCTTCCGTAACCGATAACTACAACGTCTTGCAATTCAACCTGATCTTCTTCCATGACGACATTATGACGGACATCTTCCGTTGCCGGAAAGTTATAGGTGACTTTTTTCATTCCGATAAAAGAATAGACGATTTCCACCGCATTACCTTTGAGGATGGCAAGCTGATAGTTACCATTGATATCGGAAGAAGTACCAATGTCCGAGTTACCGATGAAGACCGTTACTCCCGGTAAAACATTTCCGTTTTTGTCCTTGATATTACCGGAAAGTTTCACTCTTTCCTGTTTGACTTGAGGAAGATCGCCTACCGGACGAGGGGTGATATAAATAACGTCGCTTTCATAAGCACACTGATAAGGCGTGTTTTTGAAGATATGGTCTAAAATTTCGTCTACTTGCTTCTGTTGGGCGTTAACGTCAAAGCGTTTTAGTTGGGCGACATCCTGTTCGTTATAAACGAACCGCAACCCGGTTTGTTTCCAGATTTCCTGTAATAGCGTATTGACGTCACATTGCTTTAAATTCAAAGTGACGACTTGCTTTTGAGAGTATCCGGAAGCAAAACCTCCCAAGGTGAATACCAGCATAAAAATTGAGAATAACTTCATAATCCTGACAATTTTTAATCTTTTTAAGTCCGAAAGGACAAAGATTCGTTTACATTCCATAAATTTGTATTTTAAGGTAAAACAATCCGACAGCCTACAGTTAGCTTTGTCCGCTGTCTTTTTATCTGATTGCAGCTGGGAATGGTGGTACATTCCCGGCTGTTTATTTTGAATAAACGAACATTTATTTTACCGTCACGGTCCGGCCTTTGATGATGAAACGGGCGGTGGAAATTTTTTCAAAATAGTGGAAAAGTTCCGATACCTCTTTATATCTGGTCATCATACCTGACAGGTGAATATTTTTAGTTTGCTCGTTGAGGTAGAATACGTCCAGATCGTACCATCTGGCTAATTTATTCATGATCGATTCCAAGGACTCGTTTTGGAACATGAAATTTCCGTCTTTCCAGGTGATATAAGGTAAAACATCCACTTCTTCAATCGTTAGTTTCCCGGAGGAGGTATAGGCTGCCTTTTGGGAAGGGTTTAGGTGAGTCTCCTGGTCGTGGTGGCGGATACTGACGCTACCGCTGACCAGAACGGTTTCGATGTTGTCTTTATTTTGAGTACTGATATTGAATTGGGTACCATATACTTTGACTTCAATATCGCCGACTTCGACAATAAAAGGCTGTTTTTCATTTTTAGCAACTTTAAAATAGCCTTCTCCCTGAAGTTTTACTCTTCTTTCCAGGCTTGAGAAAACTGTTGGGTATCGGAGTTCTGTCTCTGCATTCAACCATACTTCGGTCCCGTCTGCCAGTTTGATTTTGAATTCTCCACCTCTGGGGATTTCGAGTCGGTTTATCAGGTTTGCAGTCGAAATGTTGGCTGATTCTGCGTAATTCAAGACTCCTTCATTGGAAATACGGATTAGTGTTCCATCTTTTTCCTTTAACTCCTGCGAAGTGGTGTTTACGGGAATCGCAGTTCCGGAAGAAAGATGCAGAATCGCCTTTGACGAACCCGGATGAATCGGAACTTCGGCTAAAGTCGGAATCAGTGAAGGGGTATGGATCAGGTAAAAGGAAAGTCCGCCTCCGAGCAGAATCAGGGCGATGGCTGCAACTCGGATAAAAAGACGGCGGATATGACGCCGTTTCAGACAGGATGCAAATTCAATATATTGACCTTGAATACGGCCGGATTGGATAGCAGCCTGAAGGTGAATGTGATGCCGACGGAATCTTTCGAAGTACCTTTGATGTTCAGGATCGTGTCCCAACCATTCTTTCAGAAGCTGTTCTTCCTCTACGGCGTTTTCCTGTAAGAGATGCTTTAAAAGTAATTGATCGATGTTGTCTTTATTTAGCATATCGGTTGCATTTATCCATAGTACGGGAAAATATTAATTTTCATTGAATGGAAAAGACAACTTTTTTTGAAATAGTTGAAAAAATAATTATAATGAATTGGAATTTAATCTTTTGTGTTTTTGGTTTTTTATCTTTTTTTTGTCGGATAAAAGCAAAAACAGGATGATATTTTGGGTTATATCGGGATAGGCCTGACGAATTTTTTTGAGGGCGTTGACTAAAAGCGTATTCACCGTAGCGATAGAAATGCCTAGTTTAGCTGCAGTTTCTTTATAATGTAATCCTTGTAAATAGATACATTGCATGATTTGACGGCTTCTTTCGGGAAGCTTATCGATTTCGTTTTTGACCCGGGCCAATACTTCTTCTTCCAGGGTATCGTATTCTTCCCAGGCTTTGTCGGAAGACTTCAGATCGGTAGCATGGCGCAGGGGATCTTTTTTTTCCATCCGGTCAAATGCCAGATTGCGTACAGAAGTGTAAAGAAAAGATTTGAAGGTGGTTGCTTGTAGGGAGGTTTGGGTCCTTTTTTCCCATAAACGGATAAAAAAGTCCTGTACCAGATCTTCCGACTGGGGAATGTTGTTCAGGAAAGAAGCCGCCCATAGTACCAAAGGCTTGTAATATCTGGTAAACAAATATTCCATGCCTTTCTCCTCGCCTTGATTGAGGAGTGAACATATGGTACTGTCCGGTATTTGCATTATCTGTATTTATCGTTTTACCAGCTTCCACTGGCCCCGCCACCGCCGAAACTCCCTCCGCCGAAACCTCCGAAGCTTCCGCTACCTCCGCTGAAAGAACCGAAATTGCTGCCGCCACCGCCGAAACCTCCGAAAAATATGGGAGGGATTCCTCCACTTCCATGGCTACCTGTGGTATACCCTTTTTTTCTTCGGAAAAACAGAGGCAGGAGAAATAGGATCAAGATAGGAATGATGATCACTTCGGCACTGCCATTTCCGTTTTTGCGGGCATATTGTTCGGCTGTAAATTCCCCACCGGCAAGCTGCATGAGTACATCTGTCGCTTTGTTAATTCCCCGGTAATAATTGTTTTGTTGAAATTCAGGTATAATTTCGTTCCGGATGATTCTCGAAGCGATGGCATCCGGAATGACTCCTTCCAATCCATATCCGACGGCAATGGCTACTTGTCCTTTTTCTGTCCTGCTCTTGGGCTTGATCAGAAGTAAGACTCCGTTGTCTTTTCCTTTTTGGCCGACTCCCCATTTTTCAGCTAAACGCTGGGCATAATCGCTGGGGGCGTAGCCTTGTAGGGTGGGGACGGTTACTATTGCGATCTGGGTGGAAGAAGTGTCGTTAAAATTTCTCAATTTTTGTTCCAATGCTTGTTGTTGCTGTGGACTGAACAGCTGAGTGAAATCATTGACTATCCGTTTGGGGCGCATCGGTTC
This sequence comes from Odoribacter sp. N54.MGS-14, assembly GCF_000980295.1. Taxonomy (NCBI): domain Bacteria; kingdom Pseudomonadati; phylum Bacteroidota; class Bacteroidia; order Bacteroidales; family Odoribacteraceae; genus Odoribacter; species Odoribacter sp. N54.MGS-14. Next base: position 32,797 of record NZ_LARL01000017.1, read on the forward strand.
GGGTAGATCCTGAGCCTGTAAAAAGGAAGTAATGCATATAAAGAAAATAAGGACTGATCGTTTCATGTTTAATTTTTAAATGAGATATCGTCCGACAGTTCGTTGACATCGTCTGCCTGATAGGGAAAAAAAACTTTTAGCTGCTGTCCTGCAGTCAGGACAGCTTCGCAAACTCCCTCGCAAATCTGTCCTGATTTGAATTTTTCTATCATATTGTTTTTTATGTCATCCCAAAAATGGTCCGGCACTTTCGCATTGATCCCTGCATCTCCCAATATCGCCAATTGTTTATCTTCTAATGCGACGTAAATCAGTACACCGTTCCGCAAGGCTGTCTTATGCATTTTCAAGTCGGCAAAGACCTGGGCTGCACGGTCGAGTACATTCTTCCGGCAATGATTTTCGAAATGGATCCGGATTTCGCCGGAAGTATCTTTTTCTGCTTGCCGGATGGCGGCAACCATAGCGGTCTTCTGAGCCGGGGTGAAAAAATCGGATGGTTTCATTGCTCAAAATTCTACTTTAGGAGCATTTTCAGCTCCTGCATTGGCTTCAAAATAGGGTTTGGAGGTGAATCCGAACATTCCGGCTACCAGGTTTCTGGGGAATTGCAGGATGAAAGCATTGTAGCTGCGGGCGACATCGTTGAATTTCCGGCGTTCTACTGCTATCCGGTTTTCCGTTCCTTCGAGCTGGGCTTGCAAATCAAGAAAGTTTTGGTTAGCCTTCAGATCCGGATAATTTTCAGAAATAGCCATCAATCGGGATAAAGCGGAGGATAATTCCCCTTGTACGTTACTTAATTTTTTTAGGGTCGCTTCGTCGAGCTGGTCGATATTCAATTGCATCTGAGTGGCTTTTGCCCGGGCATTGACTACTTCGGTCAGTGTATTTTCTTCGTGTGAAGCATACCCTTTCACTGTATTGACCAGATTGGGGATCAGATCCAGGCGCCGTTGATATTGGTTTTCCACATTCGACCATTGGGCCGATACGGCTTCGCGCATATTGACCATACCGTTGTAAGCCCCTTTAAACCAAAAGAAAATACTCAATACAACTACAGCGATAACGATTAAAACAATGTATCCCTTTTTCATGTGTTTATAAATTTTGTCAATAAAATTTTATGTTTTTTTAAAACAATTATTTCTCACAGATACAAAGTTAATGATTTCTGTGATTTGCCTGTGAAGATAGGCCGAGAAATATTTCTATTGTTTTATAAAGAGGAGGATTTTAAATTTAAAACGACGATTACCGGATTAGCATCTTCGGTCAGGTTGCGGAGGGCTGGGATAGCTGAAAGTTGTTCCGGTTGGATAAAATGAAAGAAAACCGGGGCCGGTAAAACCATCAAACCTTGATTTTCTACTATCTCCCGGGGGATATAGGGTATTGTGTGGTCGATATCGTTGACAAGGGTATCGCATACCGTGGCGGTCCGACGGGTTAAGTCCAGTTGAATCATGTATTGTTTCTGATCGATAACGATGAGATCCAGAACGGTTTTACCTAAGGAAATGAAATTGTGAAAATAAGGGAAGGTGATCGGGTTCGAAAGCGATTTTTTGAATTGCTCCGGGCTTTGATTATGACCGTAATCCAGGGATATTTTACGGGTAATGCCGCTTTTACCCAAAAAATAGAGGGTGTCACTACCGGGACAACTGAATATAACCTCCTGGCTGGAGAAATCGGATAAATGATTGCTCGTACCGAAAGAGATAGAATCGAAAGGACTGATCCGAATTTCGTTTTCCAATTTCCCTTGTTTGTCATATAGGGAGACAGTTCGCCCGTCCGAAATGATAATACTATTCTCCAGTACGTTAAATTCCATATTGAAGGATCGGTTTTGTATCAATGTTTTCAGGTAGTTTCCGTTCTTGTCGTAAGCCATGACGATGTGGCCTTTACCGTTATCGCCCGATACATAGATCACAGAATCACCGATGGAACTTTTTACTTTGAAGATACTGCTGTATTCGTTTGCTCCCCGTCCCCGGTTGTTATGCTGGGAGAGGTATTGCCCGTGGCGGTTGAAAACATAAAGGGTGTTTTCGGCGATAAGATAATAACGGCCGTTATGATAAGTGACCGATTGTACGTTGGCTATCAAAGCGGTATCTGGAGTTTCCAAAGGAATATAACGGATCCTGTCGAATAGTTCGGATAATTGTAATATCTTGTTATTGCTGAGATCGGTGTGAATATCGGCCGGGCTTTGGGGACGAGGTGAGCAAGACAGATACAGAACGATCATGAATAGGAGATATACGATAGGGGTTTTCATAACGGTATAAAAAAACATGCCGGTCTTTTATGATACGATCAATAAAGTCAGATAGGTGATATACAGGGTTAAAAATAAGGCACCCTCCCAGCGGTTGATCTGTCTTCCCTTGCCGGTGAAAACAAAAATAAACAGCAGGACGGAAACTCCGATATTGACCCATAAATCGGTTACACTATCCGTTGTTACCTTCAGAGGGGATATGCCGGCCGAAGCTCCCAGGATCAGGAAGGTATTGAAGATATTCGAACCCACGACATTTCCGATGGCTATATCTGCGTTTTTCTTGCGGGCAGCGATCAAGGAAGTGGCTAATTCCGGCAGGGAGGTTCCGATAGAGATAATGGTCAATCCGATGATTCGTTCCGAAATACCTGCCATCTGAGCCAGACTGACTGCTCCGTCAACCAATAAGCGTCCTCCTCCGACGAGGCCGGCTAGACCTAACAAAATAAAAAGTGCAGATTTCTTCAGGCTGTAAGGTTTTATATTTACTTCTTCGGTTTCCTGACCACCCCGTTGGGCAATAAATAAGGTGTAGGCGATAAAAACGGCAAAAAAGCAAAGTAAACAAAATCCTTCTGCCCGGGTGATGATACCTGCCGGCTCACCGTTCGCCAATATCAGGATAAGAACTGCTGCCAGTACAGCCAGCGGAATTTCAATCCATGTTGTGGATCTTTTGATTCCGATAGGGACGAATAAGGCGGTCACTCCCAGGATTGCCATGATGTTGAATATGTTGCTCCCCAGAACATTACCTAATGCCAACGCAGAACTTCCTTCGATCGATGAAATGATATTCACTACAAGTTCCGGAGTCGAGGTTCCGAAGGCTACCACTGTCAGGCCGATAACGATATTCGGTACTTTCAGCCGATGGGCCAGTGCTGCACCACCGTCGACCAGAAAATTGGCTCCATACACTAAAATAATAAACCCTGCTAATAAGTAAATGATATTTAGTAACATAAATCAATAAAAAGTTAATCTTTGGTCCAAATACGCAGATTCAGGTTTAAATCATGAATAATTTGAAATAAATTGACCAAGGTCCCGAATTCCCGTTTCAGTTTATCCGTATTCAACTGGCATTCCCAAATGTTGGTTTCAAAATGATTCGTTTGATCGGGAATGGCGATGATGACAGAAGAATCTCTGAAACTTACCGTTATTTTCCCCGGAAACCTGGAATCAAGTTCGAGTAATCTTTCCATTAAATTAGGAGTGAGGATGTACCGGGCTTCTACCTGATCTGTAGAAAATACGTCGAACTGCTTTTCAAAGTTCGGATTTTCCAGTTTGACTCTCTGTTTACTCAGGTTGAGTTTAAACCAGGAGTTACGGAAAACGACCGTTTGGCCCTGAAAGTTTTTGTTGAAGTCGGCTATAAAAAAGAAACCTCTGAAAATATCTGTCCAGTGTTCCTGCCTGCGGCCTTTGGAATCGGTCGTGACCCGTTTTTCTTCGGCTATAATTTCCGAACAGATAAAACTGGTTTTATCGATTTTTCCGCAAATCAGATCTTCACTGCGATAACGGTCGGGTGAGGTATTGAATAACTGGCTGTTCATAAAGACCGATTCTGCGATTCCGCTTTCCGGCCGGTAACTTGCTTCCTGGCAAAGATAAGAAATAATGGATGAGATGATATTTTCTTTATAATAAGCACATAATTCTCCCGACTTGGACTGAATGCAAGAAAATAGTACGATCAAGCCGAGCATACATGCTATAAGGATACCCGGCCATCCCCCTCCGATAATCAGGCTGACGACAACTCCTGCGACAAGGGTAATACCTCCCGCTATCAGCCCGTTTTTCGTTCCTTTCGCTTTTAATTGCAACCTCTTGTCTTCTGCTTGTCGGATTCGGGATTGCAATTGTTCATAAATATCCTGAAAGTTTTGTTCCATAACTGTGGATTAAGATCGGAACAATTTTTTTACATCCGGATTCACTTTTTCCTCCTCCGGAATAGCGAATACTTCTTTTTTGGTAAAACTGAACAGATTGGCAATGATGTTGGATGGAAAGGTCATCACCGAATTGTTGTAATCCGTAACAGCTGCATTATAGGTCCGGCGGGAAGCCGAAAGTTGTTCTTCTGTCTCGTTCAGTGTCTTTTGTAGTTGCATGAAATTTTCCGAAGACCGTAAGGCCGGATAGTTTTCAGCTACCATAAAGAAATTATTTTTAGCAGCCGTGAATGCTTTGTCAAAATCTGTTTTTTCTTCAGCTGTGAGGGAGTCGTAGCTCTTCGTCCGTAAATTTGTGATTTTAGCAAACGTCTCTTCTTCGTGTTTCGCGTATTGCTGTACAGTAGCGACTAAATTGGGAATAAGGTCGAATCTTTTTTTCAGCATGACATCGATCGAACCGAAAGCGTTGTCGACATTGTTTCTTTTTCGGGTCAGCGTATTGTAAGATATAATGGCATACAGGAAGATAATACCCAGGATAATCAGTGAAATCATGATCGATGGATTTTAATGGTTATTGATTAAATTATTCTCACAAAATTAATTTTTTTTGATTATTAGCATTAATTTTAGCTGAAAATAATTAGAATCTGATTTATAGTTATGAACCTTTGGGGATTTATTAGTGCGGCAGTGCTGCTGACTTTGATGCCGGGACCGGATATACTTTTTGTGATTACACAGAGTATCACCCGGGGACGAAAGGCCGGGATGGTCTTTGCCGCCGGATTGTGTACCGGCTTGATCGCTCATGTAACGGCTGTCAGTCTGGGTGTTTCGATTTTGCTGATGAGTTCTCCTGTAGCTTTTACGATGTTGAAGTTTGCCGGTGCTGCTTATTTGTTGTATCTTGGAGTAAAAGCTTTTCTGGCCCGTCGGGAGAATCATTTCGAGTTGTCGGGAGACGCTGCTGTCAGTGGAAAACTATACCGGAAAGGGATACTGATGAATATATTGAATCCTAAGGTAATCTTGTTTTTTCTGGCTTTTTTTCCGCAATTTATAGATAAAGGGATAGAAAATCCCATTCCTCAGATGTTATTGTTAGGGCTTGTTTTTATGGTTCAGGCTTTCCTGATTTTTTCAATGGTAGCTGCTGTGGCGGATCGGTTAGCTCGTCGCTTGATGCAAAACCCTAAGGTGGCTTTGGCGGTGAATGTGGCAGAATCTTTGATTTATTGTGTCATCGGAGTCAGCATATTGTTTGTAAGATAAAAGGTTTTATTTTACATCGTGTCCGAAAGGAGTGAGTGCCAGTCCGGCTAATTTGAAATGTTGCATTCCGAATGGGATACCGATAATCGTAATACAAAACAGGACTCCCCAAAAAATGTGCGATAGGAAAATCCAGATTCCGCCTATAAAAAACCAGATGATGTTCATCAGGGTAGAAAGGCATCCGTGGGGCGATTCTTGGTGTACGATCTCGCTTCCGAAGGGCCATAATGCCAATATACCGAGTTTGACTGTCTGGAGCCCGAAGGGAATACCGATGATTGTGATAAATAATCCGATACTGGCGATGAAATATTCGACGGCGACGAAGATTCCTCCGAATAGTAACCAAATGATATTTCCTAAAATTTTCATGTTCCAAAGATAAGCATTGTTTTTTTTAATTTCAATCGGAAAAAAGTATAGCGATTGATCAAAACTATGAAAAATTTGTATATTTGAAGTGGTTAAATTTTAAATATGCACTAAAATGATGATCGTATCTCAATTTCGTCAGTTAAATCTTTCTGTTGTGAATGTCCGGACCTATTTGTTTGCGGTCCTTTTTGTCGGAGGAAATATGCTGCTTCCCCAATTGTGCCATTTAATGCCGGATGGAGGTAAAATATTTTTACCGATCTATTTTTTTACTTTGATCGCTTCTTATAAATTCGGTTTGAAAGTGGGTATACTGACTGCTGTATTGTCACCTTTGTGTAATCACCTCTTATTCGGGATGCCGCCGGCAGGGATGTTACCTGTTTTGTTGGTAAAATCTACGTTACTGGCTTTGGTGGGAGCTATTGTAGCCGACAGAAGTCAACGGGTTTCTTTATTGCATGTCGCTGCGGTGGTGGTGGCCTATCAGGTGCTCGGTGGTATAGCCGAATGGTTGATCGCTTCGGATTTGTCTGCTGCATTGCAAGATTTTAAAATCGGATTCCCGGGAATGTTGTTGCAAGTGGTGCTTGGCTGGGTAATCCTGAAAGGGTTGGCTAAATATGAATGTTAAGACTTTTGAGGAAGTAAGACAGCGTTTTCTGGAGATTACTTTCGAAGAACGATTCGATTTGATTGTTGCTGTTGCGAATGGAGGTATTATTCCGGCAGCGATGCTGAATCAGCGTTTGAATCTGGATATGCAGTTGCTGAAATTGCATTTAAGGGATGCCGATCAAAAACAATTGTACGACCGGCCCCGGTTGTTAGAGGAAATCCGGTTCGAGGTAAAAGGGAAAAAAATATTATTGGTAGAGGACCGGGTAAAAACCGGAACAACCTTGAATTATGCCCGACAGTTGTTGCTCGGTGCGGGGGCTGCTGTAGTGAAGACTTTTGCTGTCAATGGGAATGCCGACTATTGCCTGTATAATGAAATGTGTTTTCGTTTTCCATGGCGGACGGATTAAGGAGTTGTTCGTGCGTATGATGGGCCTTATAACTTTACGAACTTTATAAACAGACTTTATGGATCGTCGAGAATTTTTAAAGACACTAGCCTTGACAGGGGCTGCTGTGACAATGAAGTGGGATGGGGTGATGGATATCATGGCACAAAATACTTCTCAGGCCGGGGGATGCGATTTGGTCGCCGTAATGGGTGGTGAACCGGCAGAAATGTTCCGGAAAGCAATCGCTGAATTCGGAGGTATGGGGAAATTTGTCAAAGCCGGACAAAAAGTGGTTGTCAAACCGAATATCGGTTGGGATAAAGTGCCCGAATTGGCAGGAAATACCAATCCTGAATTGGTATCTGAAATTATTAAGCAATGTTTCGATGCCGGTGCAAAGGAGGTGGTTGTGTTCGATCATACTTGCGATGACTGGCGGAAATGTTATAAAAACAGCGGAATCGAAGAGGCTGCCAAAGCGGCCGGTGCTAAGGTGATGCCGGCACATGAGGAATCTTATTACCGGGAAGTGGAACTACCTAAGGCCAAAAGCCTGAAAACAGCTAAAATACATTCGGCTATTTTGGATTGTGATGTGTGGATCAATGTTCCTATTTTGAAAAATCACGGTGGGGCTAAAATGACCATTTCGATGAAAAATCATATGGGGATTGTCTGGGATCGCGGATTTTTCCATCGCAATGATTTGCAGCAATGTATCGCTGATATTTGCACAATCAGTAAGCCGGCGGTATTGAATGTCGTGGATGCTTACCGTCTGATGAAAACCAATGGACCGCGCGGAAAATCAGAAGCCGACGTGGTGCTGGCCAAGGGGGTGTTTATGTCGCCGGATATTGTCGCTGTAGATACGGCAGCTACTAAGTTTTTCAATCAGGTGGAAAAGATGCCTCTGGAGGTGGTTGGACATTTGGCTAAAGGAGAGGAGCTGAAAATCGGTACGATGGACATCAATCGCTTGAAAGTGAAGAGGATTAAGATTTGAAAAAAAGGTAAAAAAGCTAAAAGCAAAAAGCTAAAGGCTAAAAGCAAAAGGCTAAAGGCAAAAGGCTAAAGGTGGGGGATGTTATGCTAAAAAAATTACGTGTTTTGTTTGCGGTAGTCATGGGGGCCGTGATTACCTTTTATTTCCTGGATTTTGCCGGTTTAACTACAGGATGGCCTAATCTGGCACGGATACAGTTTGTCCCGGCCTTATTGGCGGGGAGTTTCGGTATTGTATTGATCCTGCTGGTGGCGACACTATTATTCGGGCGTATTTATTGTTCGGTGATTTGCCCGATGGGTATTTTTCAGGATGTCGTAGCTTGGATAGCGAAGAGAATAAATCGTAAAAAGCATTATCGTTATACCCGTGAAAAACGCGTTTTGCGTTATGGGGTGTTGGGAATAGTGGTGTTGGCTTTTTTACTCGGTGCTACTGTTTTGTTAAGCCTGCTCGATCCATATAGTGCATTTGGACGGATGGGGGTAAATGTTTTCCGGCCTGTTTATTTGGCTGTAAATAATTTGCTGGCCTGGGTATTCAATAGTTTCGGTAATTATACATTTTATCATACCGATATTTATGTATTGAGTATGGCCTCTCTTTTCATCGGGCTCCTGACTTTCTGCGGGATTGGCTGGTTGGCCTGGAAGTATGGCCGTACCTGGTGTAATACTGTCTGTCCGGTAGGAACATTATTGGGTTTTTTATCGCGTTATTCTTTTTGGCAGATCCGGATAGAGGCCGATGCCTGTGTTTCATGTGGGCTTTGTGAGCGGCAATGTAAGGCGGGATGTATCGATAGCAAGGCCAAAAAGGTAGATCAGAGCCGTTGTGTGGACTGCTATAATTGTCTGTCGGTTTGCCATAAGCATAGTATAAAATACGGATTGGGGTGGAAGAAAGGGCGGAAGACGCCGGAAAAGCCGGTGGATACTTCTAAGCGGCAGTTTGTGGCTACCGTAGGGGCTTTGTCTTTACTTCTTCCCAACAAAGTGCTGGCTCAGGGAAAGGCTGTCGTTAAAACCAATAAATCCTGGCAAAGAGAGCATCCGTTGAGCCCTCCCGGTTCTCAAAGTGCAGAGCATTTATTGAAACATTGTACGGCTTGTCATCTTTGTGTCACCAAATGTCCTTCGCGTGTGTTGAAACCTGCCTTTATGGATTATGGTTTAGGGGGGATGATGCAACCGAAAATGGATTTCGGTCATGGTTTTTGTAACTTCGATTGTACGGTATGTTCTGAAGTGTGTCCGAACGGGGCTTTATTGCCGCTTACCAAAGAGGAAAAGCATAAGCTGCAGATGGGACGGGTGGTTTTTGTCCGCGAAAATTGTATCGTCAATACCGACGAGACCAGTTGCGGGGCTTGCTCCGAACATTGTCCTACTCAGGCCGTGACTATGATTCCTTATAAAAATGGTTTGACGATCCCTTCCGTGAATCCCGATATTTGTGTCGGATGCGGGGGATGTGAATATGTCTGCCCGGTACGTCCGTTCCGCGCCATCTATATTGAAGGGAATCCGGTGCATCAGGAAGCTAAACCTTTTCAGGAAGCAGAGAAAAAAGAGGTAATACTCGATGATTTCGGATTCTGATGCAGACCGGGGTGTCTGAAAAGTCAGCGCTTTAACTTTTCAGACATACTTCCGCCCGTTTCAATGCTTCGTGAATGTTACTGCAAATATTTTCTTCGCCGATGGTTCGGGCAAAGGAAGATTTGACCAAAGTTGCACGAACCTGTTCGTTTACTCCGGAGAGGATGACCTGTATTTTTTCTTTCGTAGATAAACGGTAAAGGCTTTCCAGGTTGTGCAGCCCTGTCGTATCCATAAACGGTACTTTGCGCATCCGGATGATACGAATGCGGGGTTTGTCGCCGATGGTTTTCATACATTCGTCGAATTTATTGGCGACACCGAAAAAGAACGGGCCGTCGATTTCATATACTTCGACTCCTTGCGGTACGATCAGTTTTTCTTCTTCATGGTAGATTTCGCCCTCGTTCGACAGATCGAGCTGATCTTTGGCAACCGTGATATGCGTTACTTCGCTCATTCGTTTCATAAAGAGTACCAGGGCCAGTAACAGACCGATTTCTATGGCGATGGTCAGATCGAAAATGACGGTCAATAAGAAAGTAGTCAATAATACAGCGACATCCGATCTGGAGTTTTTCATCAGTGATTTGAATGTACGCCATTCGCTCATGTTGTAAGAAACGATAACCAAAACGCCGGCCAGGCAAGCCATCGGAATATGTTTGGTCAAGGGGCCGAGGAACAAGAGTATCAATAATAATACAACGGCATGGATCAAACCGGCTACAGGAGTTTTGCCGCCGTTATTGATATTGGTCATGGTCCGGGCAATTGCTCCGGTGGCTGGAATCCCTCCGAAGAAAGGAACTACGATATTGGCTGCTCCCTGGGCTATTAACTCTGTATTGGAATTGTGTTTATGTCCGGTGACTCCATCTGCTACGGTGGCCGATAATAAAGACTCGATGGCTCCCAGAATGGCGATGGTGAAAGCTGCCGGCAGAAGCTGATTGATGGTTTCGATATTAAACGCTAAGCCGTTGGGAGTCGGCAGGCTGGCATTGATCTCAAAACGGTCGCCGATGGTTTCCAGGCCGGTGATATTCAGGTGATGGCGTAACAGATAACTGATAACGGTCATGACAATGATGGCGATCAACGAACCCGGTATTTTTTTAGAAAACCGGGGAGTGACGATAATGAGCAGGATACTTCCGATTCCTACCCCTAGTGCAATCCAGTTCGTTGTGTCGAAACTGTGGAAATAAGCAATCCATTTGGAGATAAAATCGGCGGGCACTTTGTCCATGGTTAATCCGAACAGATCTTTGATCTGAGTCGTGAAAATGGTAAGTGCAATACCACTGGTAAATCCGACGACGATCGGATAAGGGATAAAGCGGATGATTGTGCCTAGTTTAAATACTCCCATCAAGACCAACATGATTCCGGCCATAACGGTAGCGATCGCCAGACCCTCGATACCGAATTGTTGAATAATACCATAAACGATAACGATAAAGGCCCCAGTCGGTCCTCCGATCTGTACGTTACTCCCTCCCAGGAAGGAAACGATAAATCCTGCGATTATGGCTGTGATCAGACCTTGTTCGGGACTTACCCCCGAAGCAATACCGAAAGCGATGGCTAATGGAAGAGCAACGATTCCGACAATAATTCCGGCCATCAGGTCGGTAAAGAATTTTTCTTTCGAATAATTTTTTAGGGTATCGAATAATACCGGTTGAAAATCAATCCGTTTCATGACTAGCACACTTTTTTTATAACAAGCTGCAAAATTATAAAATAAACTTTAAATAAAGAATGTCCGGCGCTAACAAAGTTGACTTTATGATGTAAAAGCCGTTTGATCGCCGGTCAAAGTGAATCATATCAGACGCTTCCCCGGTTGTTATGGCGAAATAAAGAAACCCTATCTTCTCTATATGAAGCGAATCGGCTTTCAGCGGGAAGATAGGGGAATGATTCCGATCGATGAAACGATAGAATCAGTTTGCGTCGATGTAGCTGATGGTGTGAATACGTTTACTGCTTACCTGGTGTTGGCCATCGTAAGTTGTAACGGTGATTTCCCGGATATAGCCTTCGTTGTCTGTCCGGTATTCGAAGACATGTTCGTCATTGTTGTACCCGTCTTTTTCTTTGCTCATCAGGTAAGCACTCCGTTTTCCGAAACAGCCGAAGGCTTTTATGCCTGATTCCTCGAATGCCAGGCAATCCAACCATGCCGTAGAATTATTCATAAATGATTTCACATTCCAGTTTTTCTTCTGCATCGGTCTTGCCCTGCGCGGACTCCCATTTGCTGTAGATTTGGACCACATATCCTTTAGAATCGGTTACATAGCGATAAGTAGTCGTGCCATTGTCTTTATTCCACCGGTCTCCCGAAGTAGTTACTTTTTTTATGAACCGGGCAGGAACATTACCGTTATAACCAAATAAAGTCAGATCTTCACCCGCCAGTTCTTCCGGGTAATATTGTAGTTTTATTACCGATGGTAATGGCCGGATTTCATCCAGATCGTAATATTCGAATTCCGAGGTGATGATATCGTTGGAAACATTGTCTTCCGGATAGTAATGCATGGTTTTCACCACTCCGTTTTGCCAGATATAAGTGGTGACAGTCGAATCGAGAACTTCGACGGTTGCTCCTGTATTTCCTTCCTGATCGACACTTCCCATCGTAATCGTATATCTTTCGATATATTTGGTCATATTGCCTTCTGAGTCGTAGTACCAGGTGTCACAATCGAAATTGTCGGTTTCCGCCCTTGCTTTGCCGATACGGCCTTCGGATAGCGAATAGGTTGTTGTTCCTGTCGTATAACTGTCATTGTAAGCTTGGGTTTTCTTGACGATCCGGTCTTCTGAGTAAGTCAGAGTCGTCACGTATTCTGTTTTTTTCTGACCGGAGATTTCTTTATACAGTGAGTATTCTTGTACACGTCCTTGTTCATCGTAGGTAAATACGATGTGATTCGGTTCGCCGTCGGTGGAAGTAATGATTTCAGAGATTTTACGTACTCCATCGGCCGGAGAATCTTCATCCGGCACCTCTCCGTTTTCAGTTTCTCCTTTTTGTTCGATGATGACCGTGATCGTCGTACCTCCGCAAATGATGTGGATCGTCGCTTTTCGGTCAGTACCGGTGTAATTGGTGGATAAGGCGAGTTTAATGGTGATTTCGCCTGCTTCGCCACTGGCTGGATCGAGACTTACCCATTTTTCTACGGTTTCCGTTGCTTTTGTTGCTGTGTAGTCGACTTCGGTATGCCAGGCTTCTGTCGCTTCGAACCGGATGGTTTTTTCTGTATCGTCGGCGTAAGCTGTCTGGTTTTGCTGATCTTTGTCGATGACAATAGAAGAGGGACCTCCGTTATCGTCATGGCAAGCTGCCATAAATAATGAGGCCAGCAGAAATAAATGGAATAAAATTTTTTTCATGATGTTTGAGCTACTATCTAACTCCGGGATAGTGATTCGTTAATATAAAGAAAGCGTGGAACTGCAATATATGATATTCGGGGAGCCGGATACAGCCCGAAATGAAAAAAAGAGCTAAACATCTGCAAATATAACCATTGATTTTCTGTACTTTATATGGTATCTGATTCGGGAACGACTTTTTAATTTATCTTAATCCGTTGCAAGATTCTTCGGGATATATGGGAACATTTACGGGAATTTGTTATACCTTTGCCGCATAACCGAAAAAGCAACGTGAATGAAAGTTTCCGTCTATCTGAAAAAGTGTTCCCCCGAGGCCTCGAACATCTGCTTCCGGGTCAGGGATAAGAATGTGGACATAAAGGTCGTTTCCCCACTTGAAGTGCAGGACAAGTATTGGGAATCCGATACCCTCAGCTACAGACGCACGACAGCCGTGCCTGCCGCCGAGCAGAAACGGCTGCCGGAACAGATCGCCTCCATCATCGAGCGGGCGGAGAAGACCTTTTCGGACAAGGCGGACAGCAGGTGGATGAGGCAGGTCATCGAGGATGTGCTGTACCCTGCCCGCGCCTTCGAGCGCAACCACCCGAACCTGCTCGCACGTGTCCACGAGTATCTGGAGAAGTTTGACGGTGCGGAGAGAACAAAAGAGCATATCGTCCGCTTCGAGCGCAAGATGTCCCGCTATCACGACTACCGCCGGGAGATACTGGGCGAGGCGGACTTCACCCTCTTCGTGGAGACCGTCACGCTGGAGCAGATGAACGCTTTCCGGGATTATGTGGTGAACGAGTACAAGCTGCGGCAGGAACACCCCGACTTCTATGCTCCCCGCATGCTCATCAACCACAGACCGAGGCCGCTTTCCGGTACGACCGTCATCAACATCATGAACCTGTTCTGCACCTTCCTGCACTGGTGCAAGAAGATGAAGTATTCCGACAATGAGGTCTATGTGCTCTACGGCTGCAAGGAACCTACCTACGGCGACCCGTTCTTCCTCACTTCCGAAGAGAGGAATATCCTCTACGATGCGGACTTGAGCGACTGCCCGAAATTGGCCGTCATCCGTGACATCTTCGTGTTCCACTGCTATGTCGGCTGCCGAGTGGGCGACCTTTACCGTCTCACAAGGGACAATATCAAGGACGGTTTTCTGGAATACATGCCGCAGAAGACGAAGAAATGTCAGGCGAAAACTGTCAGGGTGCCGCTGCACGAAAAGGCGTTGAAGATACTGGAACGATACGAT
>NZ_LARL01000130.1:0-2659 GCF_000980295.1 Odoribacter sp. N54.MGS-14
CTGGAAAGATGGGAAATTTGTATTTATAAATGCACCTCTGGGCGAAATATGTAAACAGATTGCCCGTTGGTATGATGTTGAAATACAGTTTGCTGATAACGAAATCGGGAAAGTGTGTTTTACGGGAGCTATCCTGAAATTCAGACCATTGGAAGATTTGCTGGACATGATCGAAGTGACGAGTCGGGTGCAGTACAGGCGTGAGGGTAAGATTTTGTTGTTTTGGCAAAATAAATAACCGGGAAAGTCCCACAACTCTCCCGGTTACACACATTCATTCTTGTTTCGGTAAGCGATGAAACAAGAACATTGTAAATCTAAAAGACAAAGTTATGAAAAAAAAAGGTTGTATCTGGTTATTCGGAGACGGATGGCTGAAAAAAAAGGTATTTGTAATGAAATGGACAGTATTACTCGTTTTGCTGGGCATGTTGCAGGTCTCGGCAAAAGTTCATTCCCAGCATGTCGCGATTGATTTGAAAATGGAAAATTCGACTATCGAACAGGTATTGCAACGAATTACCGATCAGACTTGTTTGAATTTCTTTTATAATAATTCGGCCATCGATGTTTATAAAAAAATAAGCGTGGAATTGAAATCGGTTTCTGTTGAAGAAGCATTGAAAAAGATATTTGACGGGCAGGAAGTACGCTTTGATATCGATCGGGATTTTGTGGTCATTCGTTCTGTATCAGACCTCCAGCAAGAACAGGTAGTTAAGATTGTTGTACAGGGAATTGTGAAAGATGAGGCAGGACAAGCCTTACCAGGAGCTACAATCAAATTGAAAGGCACCTCCTTTGGCGTGGCTACCGATGTGAATGGAAACTTCAAATTTGAAATTCCCGTTACCGATCCGTTGATCTTAGTGGTGTCGTTCGTGGGCATGCAGCAGCAGGAGATCGCTTATAAAAATCAGCCGTTTTTGGAGATTGTGATGAAGAATGAGGTAGAGATGATGAGCGATGTCGTCGTTACCGGTTATTATAGTGCCAACAAGAAAACTTATACAGGTTCTGCTACTCAGATCACTCAAGATCAGATTGCAAAAATCAGTAGTACGAATGTTTTCTCGGTCATCACCTCGATGGATCCTTCCTTTAAGTTAGTGAATAACAATCAGGCGGGTTCTAACCCCAATGTAATGCCTAAGTTTGAATTGCGGGGGGCTTCCAGTATTCCCGATGTCAGAAGTGAGTATGAGGGGGATCCGAATATGCCGGTGTTTATCGTGGATGGATTTGAGATGAGCGTGGAAAAAGTGTTCGACCTCGATCCGGGACGGATCGCAACTCTGACGATCCTGAAAGATGCTTCGGCTACCGCCATTTATGGTTCCCGGGCTTCGAACGGTGTTGTCGTGATCGAGACCCGGGCACCTGAACCCGGAAAGATCAATGTGGCTTATGCACTGAATCTGAGCCTGACGACACCTGATTTATCAGATTATGATTTACTGAATGCCCGCGAAAAACTGGACCTGGAGGTGGCAGCAGGATATTTTGGATATTTCGATGAGGCTTATAACCGGCGGTTGAAGAATATTCAGCAAGGTTACGATACTGACTGGCTGTCACAGCCATTGCAGAATGCAATATCCCATCAGCATTCCCTGACATTGGATGGAGGAAACGAAGCTTTTCGCTATGCTTTTCACCTGAATATGAACCCTTCGGATGGGGTAATGAAAAAATCCGGACGTGACCGTTATGCCATCGATGTGGATTTACAATACCGGTTGAAACAGTTCACCTTCCGGAACCAGTTGGCGTATGATTATGTGAAAGCTTTCAATTCACCTTATGGGAGCTTCAGTTCCTATACCCGATTGAATCCGTATTACCGCTATCGCGACGATCAGGGACAATATGTTTATATCATGGACGATCCGGGGGTGGATGTGTATAATCCCTTGTGGAATACTACTTTGAATAATAAAGATCAGTCGGTTTATAATCTTCTGACCGATCATTTCAGTATCGATTGGTGGGTAACAGACGCATTAAGGATAAAAGCTTCTGCTTCTGTGTCTGTGAGGAATGAGGAAGAAGAGGTATTTAAATCTCCCTTTCATACGGATTTTAAACGGGAGAAAGATATGGCCCGGCGGGGAACTTACGATGTTGTGAACTCTAAAAGCATCGGATATGAAGCTGTATTGGGTGTATCTTATACCAAAATGGTAAAGAAGAACTACGTTACTTTTAACGGTGGGTATAACGTTTCTTCTACGGATTTGCGTTCGCATGGATATAGTGTGTTGGGTTTTCCTGCGGATGAGTTGAATGATCCCGGGTTCGGATTGGACTATCATCCTGAAAAGAAACCGACCGGTAACAGTGAGTTGAGCCGAATGGCCGGATTTTTCGGGAATTTGAATTATACATATGACAATCGCTATTTCGCCGACTTTTCGGTTAGAGCAGATGCTTCTTCCAGGTTCGGAGCCGACAAACGCTGGGCTGTTTTCTGGTCGGCCGGCGTCGGATATAACTTGCATAATGAAGTATTTCTCAAAAAGCTGGAATGGGTCAGTTTACTTCGGCTCCGGGCTTCCTATGGGGTGACCGGAGGGCAGAATTTTAAT
This sequence comes from Odoribacter sp. N54.MGS-14, assembly GCF_000980295.1. NCBI lineage: Bacteria > Pseudomonadati > Bacteroidota > Bacteroidia > Bacteroidales > Odoribacteraceae > Odoribacter > Odoribacter sp. N54.MGS-14. Next base: position 2,589 of record NZ_LARL01000130.1, read on the forward strand.
CCTTATCAGGCGATGACGACTTATCGGTTTATTACCGACAAATGGTATGGCTACGGTAGCGGTGCCGAGAT
>NZ_LARL01000131.1:0-2623 GCF_000980295.1 Odoribacter sp. N54.MGS-14
ACCAAGGGGCCCATATCCATCGAAAAATGTGTGAATAAATAATAGGAGTCGGAATTATGATAGAATCGAGACAGGTGACCGTCGCCGGGGTAAATGCCCCGGTAACGGTTTTTAAGGTAATCAATACACAAGGATATTATACGGAACTCTGTAATTACGGGGCTTCCGTTTTGTCGATTATAGTGCCTGACCGCCAGGGAAAGGCCGATGATGTCCTGTTGGGGTATCCGGAATTATCCGATCATATCCAGGACGGGCCCTATTTGGGTAAAACCCTGGGGCGGTTTGCAGGGCGCATAGCCAAGGGAAAATTTACCTTGAACGGGCAGTCCTATCAGCTGGATATCAACAACGGACCTAATCACCTGCATGGGGGAGCCCAAGGACTTTCTTTCCGCCTGTGGGAATACCGGCAATGCAGTGAAAACAGTCTCCGTTTTACGACCACCGCCCAGCACCTGGAAGACGGCTATCCCGGCGATTGCGCTATCAGCGTCGAATACACCTGGACAGAAGACAACACACTAATTATCGATTATCATGGAACTCCGACAGCGGACTCCATCCTGAACCTCAGTAATCACAGTTACTTCAATCTTGCCGGTACACCGACGATTCTGGGACATCAGCTACGAATTCATGCCAACGAATATCTTCCATTAAATGCCGATAGTATTCCGGAATTTCCGGCCCGGTCAGTTTCCGACAGTCCGATGGATTTCAGAGTATTCACCCCCATCGGTACAAAAATGAACGGTCTTCATCCTCAACTGGCTATCGATCGGGGATACAATCACTGCTGGCTCGTCGATCCCGCCGCACAAAGCGAAACGATCCCTGCCGTCGAATTAGCCTGTCCGGAAAATGGAAGATTGCTTCAAATCTTCTCGGACTACCCGGGAGCTGTCGTCTATTGTGGAAACTATTTCGACGGCCGGCAAATGGATAAAAATCAGCACCCGCTTAACGCTTATGCCGGAATTGCCATCGAAATGCAATATTATCCGAACAGTCCGAACATGCCGGGAGTTCCCTCTTGTATCGTCCATAAAGGCGAAACCTCCCACCATCGGATCAGGTATGGGTTTAAGAGTTGCTGAGTTTTAGAGTTGCTGAGTTTTAGAGTTGCTGAGTTTAAAGAGTTATAGAGTTAAGAAGTTATTAAGTTATTAAGTTGTTTAGATTATTATGTGCATTTTAAAGTTACAAAACAGAAGGATAGAATCGGTAAGGTCTGTATCGATGACCGGTTTATCTTCAAATGCATATACCAACCTAACCCTTAATAACTCCCTAATCCAACAATTCTATACCCCGGTTCTCCTCTATAACTCAACAGCTCAGCACCCCAGTAACTCAATAATTATACAACTCTTTAACTCAGCAACTCTTTTAACTCAACAACTCAGCAACTCTTTTAACTCAGCAACTTAGCAACTCTTTTAACTCAACAACTCACTAAATATGATGAAAAACTACCTTTGTAAAACAGCTTTCACCTTCCTTCTCTGTCTGGGAAGTGTATGGTCGTATGCAAAACCGGTTTTATCCGCTTTGTTTTCCGACAACATGGTATTACAACAGAACACCCAGGCTCCGATCTGGGGAGAAGCCACACCGGGGAAACAAGTCAAAATCACCCCCTCGTGGAGTAAAGAAACCATTTCCGTCACAGCCGATGAAACCGGCAAATGGAAAACCAGTCTCCCGACTCCTGCTGCCGGAGGACCCTATACCATCACGATTTCCGATGGGAAAAAAATCCAGCTTTCCAATGTGATGATCGGAGAAGTATGGATCTGTTCGGGACAATCGAACATGGAAATGCCGTTAGCCGGCTGGGGAAAAGTACTCCATTACGAACAGGAAATTGCAGCAGCCGACCATCCGGATATCCGGTTATTCCAAATCAAAAAAACAACTTCGCTTACGCCCTCCGAGGAAGTACAATCTACTATGGACGGTTGGCAGCCTTGTGCCCCTGAAACGGTAGAGAATTTTTCTTCTGTGGCCTATTTTTATGCCCGGGAGTTGAACCGGGAACTGGGCGTGCCGGTAGGTGTGATCGACGTCACCTGGGGAGGTACCGTCGCAGAAGCCTGGACCAGCGAAGAAACCTTGAAACACATGCCTGATTTCGAAGATATGCTGACTATATTGAATATAGCCCAAACCGACAAAACAGCAGCAGAACAAAAGTACCAGGCAACCCGGCAAAACTGGGAACAAGAAATGAATGCTTTAGACGAAGGTTTGGAAGGCCAGACAGCCCGTTGGGCCAACCCGGAATTAAATACCGAAACCTGGAAAAATACCCGGGTGCCTGCCTATATCGAACAATCGATCACTCCGGATTTGGATGGGGTAATCTGGTTCAGAAAAGAAATCGATCTTCCCAAAACCTGGTTAAACGAAGACCTGAAGATCACCCTCGGACCGGTCGATGACGAAGATATTTGCTATTTCAACGGTGTCCCCGTCGGCCAAACCCATGGCTACAATGTCGAACGGCATTATACCGTTCCTAAAAACCTCCTCCGGGAGGGCCCGAATGTACTGACCGTACGGGTAAACGATACCGGCGGTGAAGGAGGTATCTATGGAAAAGCAGACCTTTTGACCG
>NZ_LARL01000016.1:0-45376 GCF_000980295.1 Odoribacter sp. N54.MGS-14
GACCGGCGGAACTCCTCACTGCGTTCGTCAGACACCACCGGTCGGGCGTTCGGAAAACCTAACCGGACCCTCGTTCCTGCTCCAATGGTCTTCCGGCATAAAACCCTGCATCTTCCGTCAGCACTACAGGGCAAAGAAGGAGAGTTTCATTGAATGAAAGGGCAGGCCACCCTGACCGGAGTATGGATACCTGGGTTACCTGACCGGATTATTCCTATAAAATACCGATTACTGAATTAATTCCGAAGGTAAGGGTTCAGAAAAACAGCTGTTTGATAGAAGTTTATACTTTTCAGGTCATAGTTCGTTTCCTATGCAGTGATAACGTAAGTCGGAGGTGTTCGTGTTCGGGGACCATTGGAGCTCTGTCGGGTGTCGTCTTGCTTTTTCTGAACGCCCGACCGGTGGTGTCTGACGAGCCTGCGAGGAGTTCCGCCGGTCAGTGAAAGAAAAAGGTAGACGACCGACAGAAGCGACCGGGTCCCCGAACACGAATACCGAAGACGAACAAGTAACAAAATAATTCTACGTTTATAACGTGTAAATATGTATATAACTGTCAAAAATATATATAGCATAGGGGACTGATAGCTTATAGTGGAACCGTTTGTTTGTCTTCCGTATAACAAGTAAAAATACCCAGAGCTCCCTGCAGGTTACCTTTTAAAGGGACAGGGGTCGTGATACTGCTCTGATTGGCTGTATTTGCTGCATTTAGGGATACCTGGTAATCGTAATTAGCTTTCGTAATTCGTTTCAGCGTGAAAATAATTTCCTCTGCCTGTCCGATATCCGGAAGGATAACGGACTTTTCAGTAAGGCCTTCCTGTTGGAATTCACTATAATCCAGATAACATACTTCTTTGTTGAGAATCGAATCTGCATGGACAGCTTCTGCTGTATAAATGTAATAGTTTTCATCGGCTTTTTCCGAAATATAAAAACGAATGATCGCTTCATTTCCTGCTACCTGGCAATTATAGATAGATACTGCCGGAGGGATGGAGGTCGAAGCTGTGATCGATTTGTTATCGATCGTAGTAATATCGAGGAATAAAGAATCGATATAGCGGACTTCAAATTTTTCCGGGCTTCCATAATTGTATATAAACTCGGAACCGGGGAGAGTGTATAAAGTATGTATCAGTGAAATGGCTTTGTCTGCATGAATGGTCACTTTCATTTCTTTTGAAAAGTCGATTTGCAGATCTTCGGATACCGGAAGCACACTCGTTGCCGATAAAGCGAACGGCCGGCCGGGTTGACAATAACACTCGATAAAATACTCCGGAGTTTCCCCGGTATGACGGATAGGGAGATCTTCTTCAGGCATACACGCTACCTGGAAAAAATACAGCAGTAATATCGGATAGTATCGGTGTTTCATTTATAATTTTATTTTAAACGAAATATACGGTATAAACGGCAACATGACTTTAGATTTTGGAATAAATTTTGTATGATTGGTTGCTGTTTGTTCAGCTTTAAAATAGACAAAAGAGGGATTCGATTGATTGTAAACATTATAGGCTCCGATACTTAATTTTAAACTTGCATATTTATAAGGGATCGTATAATCGAGGCTTAAGTCCAGACGATGATTGTTGGGGAGTTTGTAATTGTAACGGTCTGTATAAACCGGCACAAGGATCGGTTTGTTTTGGCTACTGCTAATATTATGAGCGACAGCAACTCCGACAGGGAAAGTGGTATAAACTCCTGAAGAAAATGTCCATAAACTATTAAAAGTGAGTCGTGTACTGATATCGTAGGAGGTATTGACCACAACATTGTGTTTGACATCATAAGGAGGGAAAAAGGATTTTCCGTTATTGATTTCAGCAAATTTACGTTTGGATTCCGAGAGGGTATAGTTAAACCGGGCACTGATCTTTCTATGCTCCAGGGCTAGATTGAATTCAACCCCCCGGGCATGTCCGCTGCCGGTAATCATATTGTCGGTCAAAGCAGTGTATTTAGTAGACAACCCTGAGGAGAAATCTTTGACATGTTTCATTTTTTTATAAAAAATACCCGCATATAAAGTCAAACCTCCCTGGATTTCCTGTTCTGCTCCGATCGAATATTGATGGCAAAGCGCGGGTTTCATGTTTTTTTCGAGAGGATACCAGATGTCTACCGGAGTTTTTACAGTAAAGTAGGGATAAAGGCTTAAATATTGTGCCGTTTGGGCATAGTCGGCCCAGAAAGTGAATCTGTTTTTTGAAAAGCTGATTTTTGCCCGGGGAGAAACACAGAAGTTTTTTAAATTTCCGTTGTAATATTGAAAATTTAAACCGGCATAACAGGTAAAGTAATTATTTATTTGATAGGATATATCTGAATATATTTCATAGATATTGAATTTTTTATCAGAACTGCGGATGAGTATGTTTTCTTCTGCATCGGGCCTATTGGCTGTTTCAAAACGGGCTTGTTCGAATTTTCCTCCGATATTCCATTGAAACTTGTCCAGAAAAGAATGGGTATACATGATCCGTGCAATGATGGAATAATTCCGGTTACCACCTCCCATAGGAATCGTACCTTCGGCATCTCCTTCACTGAAAGCAGATTTTACCCCTAATCGGAAATGCAGGATATCACCGTTTGCAGGGGTATACCAAGCACCTGCATTGCCTGAAAAAGTGTGCCAGTTAAAGTCATAATTTACATTTTCATTTAACTTCATACTTAGACCGTCGATCGTAAATAACCCGAAGGCAGTGACCCGCCAACGGTTGGAAAGTTTGGAATCTATACTGACGGTGGCATCGTTGAAAGCATATTCGGGCATAAAATTTTGTTGTTTCTGGTCTTTTACCGATTTGTTATATAAGCGGGCGATGGTTTGTAAATAGGACGTACGGAATGAAGCGGCAAAAGAGGTATGATCTCTTACTAACGGACCTTTTATTTTCAGGGCAGAAGAGACAAGGCCTAAAGTGATTTCTCCCTCGTATTTTTGTTTGTTTCCGGGATCCGGCCTCATATTGATGTAAGAGGATAAGTAACTGTTGTAAACTGCCGGAAAACCGCTTTTATAGACTGTCGAATTATTCAGGATAAAAGGATCGAAAGTAGAGAGGATTCCGGTAAGATGATCCGGACTGGCGATTTCCATATCATGGGTGAGGAAACCATTTTCGCAACTGTTGCTTCCCCGGACATAAATCCCCGGATCGAGTGCATTGGTGGTAATAATGCCCGGAGTTGTGGCCAGGTATTTTAAAATGTCTTGTTCGCCCAGAATGGCCGGAATCATTTCTATACCTTCTTTCGAGGAATAGAGGCGTCCGGGAGTTGATCGGCCGGTAACGACAACTTCCCTTAGGTTGTTGAATTTATTTCTCAGAATGACGATAAATGGACTCCGGGTGTCTTTCAAAGTATAGCTTTCTTTTTTGTAATTCACATGTGAAAATTCCAGCGTACAGGGAACTTCACAGGCTAACTCAAAATAGCCTGTGGAATCGGAAGAAGTACCCTTGTTTTGTTCGGGGCACCAGACATTGACGCCGCTTACCGGAGTCCCGTCATGGATGATTACCCGCCCGACGATAAGAGTCTGGGAGAAAACAATTCCTGGGAAGAATAAACCGATGATAAATAAGAATTTATGCATAAGAAGCTATCAACAATCCTTACAAATGTAGTAAAAAGATGAAGACTGCACTCTGTTGGTTCCGGATTTTGTTCTTAGCTTTGTATCGAAATTTCAAAAAATCGCTATGGGCATTTATGTACATATCCCTTTTTGCCGGAGTAAGTGTTATTATTGTGGTTTCTATTCGGTTGCTTCTACTCAGCTGAAAAAAGCCTACATAGCTGCATTAGGACACGAAATACAATTGCGTAAAGATTATTTGGGTACATCGGAAGTAAAGACACTTTATTTTGGGGGAGGTACTCCCTCATGGTTGAGTATGGATGAATTGACCGATATCGTTACGACACTCGAAATGAATTTCGCATTGAACTGCGTAGCTGAACGCACTATCGAAGCAAACCCTGAAGATATTACCCGGGATAAACTGAAGGGGTGGAGAGCCTTGGGGTTTAATCGGTTGAGTATCGGTATCCAATCGTTTAACGATGAGGTTCTGAAACGGATAAACCGGACACATACGGCTCAGGATGCCCTCCGGTCCGTGGAGTGGGCTGCTGATTCGGGATTTGAAAATATAGGGATAGATTTGATACTTGGATTACCGGGGTATACGAGACTGCATTTGCAACAAGATCTGGAAATCGTAAATCATTTACCTATAACACATTTATCGGTTTATTTATTAAGCATCGATTCAAATACAGTCTTTGAAAAATTGATGCAGAAAGGTCGATTTCAGCCTCAAACCGACGATGAACTGGCTGATCAATATTTGTGGGTTTCCGATTACTTGAAATCAATTGGTTTCGAGCATTATGAAATTTCTAATTTCGCTAAAAACTCTAAATATTCCCTACATAACACCTCCTATTGGCAACAACAGAAATATGTGGGCTTTGGTCCGGCTGCACATTCTTTCGATCTGAATTCTCGTCAATGGAATGTAGCTCATCTAAAATCTTATATCGATAATTTAGCTAATGATAGGTTAAGCTTTGAAAAAGAGATTTTGACGGATAAAGATAAATTTAACGAATATATCATGACCAACCTGAGGACGATGTGGGGGATTCAGGAAGAAAAGATGCAATTACAGTTTCCTGACTTTTCGAAGACCGTTCGTCCGAAACTAGCCCCTTTTCTCGAAAACGGGTCGGTGGTTTGTCAAAACGGCCGGATCAGGCTGACAGAAAAAGGATGGTTGGTTTCGGACGATGTGTTCAGTGATTTATTCGTCGTTTGATTAGGAGATTTTCTTTGAAGGTATTGAATAAAGTTTTAAGCAGGAGAACTTTATTTTTGTCTGAATTTGTTATCTTTGCAAATCCGTGTCTTGAAGAGGCGGAAGAGAATGTTAAACGATTCATGTGTAAATTAAACGAGATGAGCACAAAAAAATTGTCAATCAAAGAGTTATTGCAATCTGGAGATTGCGACAAAGAAGTGGAAATCAGTGGTTGGGTGAGAACCAAGCGAGGTAATAAGCAAGTGAATTTTATCGCTTTGAATGATGGCTCTACCATAAATAATATCCAGATTGTGGTTGACATGAATAATATTTCAGAGGAGTTGATGAAAAAAGTCACCACAGGAGCTGCGATTCATGTGAAAGGATTGTTGGTGAAGAGTGAGGGAAGCGGACAATCGCATGAAATTCAGGCTCATGAATTGGACGTATTAGGGGAAGCCGATCCTGAAAAATATCCGATACAACCTAAAAAGCATAGTCTGGAATTTTTGAGAGACCATGCCCATCTGCGTTTTCGCACCAATATGTTCGGGGCTATTTTCCGGATTCGTCATGCTATGGCGTTTGCTATCCATCAATATTTCGATCAGCACGGGTTCTTTTATTTGCATACTCCGCTGATTACGGCTTCCGATTGTGAAGGTGCCGGCGAGATGTTTCGGGTAACGACACTGGATCCTAAAAATCCGCCTTTGACAGAAGAGGGAGAAGTCGATTTCAGACAGGATTTTTTTGGTAAAGCAACCAATCTGACGGTGAGTGGACAATTGGAAGGAGAGCTTGGAGCTATGGCTTTGGGAAAAATCTATACTTTCGGACCCACTTTCCGGGCTGAAAATTCAAATACGACCCGGCATTTGTCGGAATTCTGGATGATCGAACCGGAGGCGGCTTTTTACGATCTGGACGATAATATGGACTTGGCGGAAGATTTTCTGAAATACCTGATCCGTTATGCTTTGGACAATTGTATGGATGATCTGAAATTCCTGAGTGCCCGTCAGCAGGAGGAAGAAAAGAATAAGAAAGCAGAAGAACGTTCTATGGAATTGATCGAGAAGTTGAATTTTGTGCTGACTCATTCTTTCGAAAGAGTGACTTATACAGAGGCGATCGAGATTCTGAAAAATAGTAAGCCCAATAAGAATGGAAAATTCCAGTATCCGGTGGATGGCTGGGGTGTCGATTTGCAAAGTGAACACGAACGTTATCTGGTAGAAAAACACTTTAAAAAACCGGTGATTCTGACAGGCTATCCCAAAGAAATCAAAGCTTTCTATATGAAGCAAAATCCGGACGGAAAAACAGTTGCAGCCATGGATGTGTTGTTCCCGCAGATCGGTGAGATTATCGGAGGGTCACAGCGTGAAGAGAACTATGATAAATTGGTAGCCCGGATGAACGAAGTGGGGATTTCCGAAGAGAGCATGTCCTATTATTTGGATACCCGTCGTTTCGGATCGGCTGTTCATAGTGGGTTCGGCTTAGGATTCGAACGCTTATTGTTATTCGTAACCGGTATGGGAAATATTCGGGATGTGATTCCTTTCCCGCGTACACCTAAGAATGCAGAGTTTTAAAAATTAATTCGGTATACCAATGTAATTTTTACATTGGTATATTTTCAATGAGAGAATAGAAAACGTGCTCAAACAAAGTTTACAACAGAAATTAGGATTGAAGATTAATCCTCTTCAAATACAGTTGATTAAACTGTTGGAGCTTCCTACGTATCAATTGGAGCAGCGGATAAAAGAAGAATTGGAACAAAATCCTTTGTTGGAGGAGGTGGAAGAAAAAGGAGAAACGGATGTAAACGAGGAAACTGCCACCGATTCGGGAGAGGAGTTTGAGGATGATTATCAGGAAGATGAAAGCGAAGAGGAAAATGATTTGAGAGGTGACGATGATTTTTCTTTAGAGGATTACATGACAGATGATGACGATACACCTGATTACCGTTTGAATTCTTCCAACGCTTCTAAAGACGAGGAGACACGTGATTTTGTATTCTCTCAGGCTTCCTCGTTCCGGGAAAGTCTGATCGCACAATTAGGGACACGTCCGTTGAGCGATCTGGAGCGGCGCATCACTGAATATATCATCGGAAACATCGATGAGGACGGTTATTTAAGGCGGGATATCGAGAATATTGTCGATGATCTGGCTTTCGGTGCAGGGATCGAGGTCTCTGAGGAAGAGGTTTTTCGCTTGCTGAAGATTATTCAGGAGTTCGAACCGGCAGGAGTGGGGGCCCGTGATTTGAAAGAATGTCTGTTATTGCAGATTCAACATAAATTGAACGAAAATCCGGAGCACAAACTGTTGCAGGATGCCAAAGCAATTTTGGAAGAATGTTTCGAAGAGTTTTCACGTAAACATTACGAAAAAATATCCCGGAAACTACGATTGAGCGATACAGAACTGAAACAGGCCATAGACGAAATTTTGAAATTGAATCCCAAGCCCGGGGGGACAGTCGCCGATTTTTCTTACGGACAACAGGCCGAAAAGATTATTCCGGATTTTATGCTCGATTTGGTAGATGGAGAATTGCAGCTGAGTTTAAATTCAGGGGATATTCCCGAATTGAAAATCAATAAAGCTTATCTGAATATTCTTGAACAGTATCAGAAAGACCAGTCGCCTAAGAATAAGAAAGATGTCGTGTCGTTTGTAAAGTATAAGTTGAATTCTGCCAGATCGTTTATAGATGCTGTACAACAACGAAACAACACCCTGATGCTGACCATGACCGCTATCGTACAGTTTCAGAAACAATTTTTCCTGACCGGTGATGAAACGATGTTGAAACCGATGATTCTAAAAGATATAGCTGATATTACCGGATTGGATGTTTCAACGATATCACGGGTTTCCAATTCAAAATACGTTCAGACGTGGTTTGGAATATATGCTTTAAAGGATTTTTTTACTGGCAGTATGCAAACGACAAGTGGTGAGGAGGTAAGTACAGGTGAATTGAAGAATATGTTGAAAAAATTGGTCGATGATGAAGACAAGAAAAAACCGCTGACAGATGACGAATTAGTGATTTTGATGGAGAAGGCCGGTTATCAGATAGCCCGGAGGACGGTTGCCAAATACAGGCAAATGCTCGATATTCCGGTGGCCCGATTAAGACGTGAAATATAAACTCAACCTCTATCGATGAAATATATAGCTCAAACAATATCTTATGTTTTGCATCCGATGCTGATGCCTTTGTATATTCTTTTTTTTATCTTCAATAGTAACACTTTGTTTGCGTATATTCCCTGGGGGGTAAAACTGTATTGTTATCTGGTGACCGTATTCGCTCTTTTGATCATGCCCGTTATCAGTTTGCCTTTGTTTAAGTATTTCAGGTTGATCCGCAGTTATGAGTTGAACGATAAACAAGAAAGGGTATATCCGATATTGGTGGCTGTGGCCTTTGCCTTTTTAGGTTTTTGGCTGTTGGGACGTATCGGTTATACAAATATCGTAAGGCAGCTATACCTGGTGTTGATTATTTTGTTGTCCACTTTTTCAGTGATTACTTTCCGGTGGAAGATCAGTATGCATATGACGGCTATCGGTGGATTATGTGGTTTTCTGCTGGTCTGGGGGATGAACTATCAGGGGGACGTGCGTAATGCTTTTATTTTATTTTTGCTTTTGTCCGGTATATTGGCAACTTCCCGTTTGTATCTGAAAAAACACACTCCTTTGCAGGTTTATCTGGGTTTTTTGTTCGGTTTGTTTTTTGTATTTGGAATCCTTTTATAGGTCAGTTGACTTTGTGAACCCAAATATCTTGCCGGTCGGTGATTTTCCGGTATTCATCCCGGGCTGCATTCGCTTCGTTTTCTGTTGGGAAACTTTCTATGCTGACACGATATCTTTGGGAAGAACTGATCAATGTGGCCGGATAATCCTGGGCTTTTAATTTTTCGACAAGCTGTTCCGCCCGTTTTTTTTCTGCAGAGCTGAAACTCCCCACGATAATATGATATCTGGTACCACTATGGGTATTAGCTTGCTGGGGAAGTATTGGCGTAGCATGGGAAGGTGAAGTAGCTTCCTCGCCGGTTTGCCGTATGTTGTGGTTGCCTCCTGTTTCGCGGACAACAGTAATCGTACTCAGGTACTTGGCCGGCAGTTCTTTATTTTTACAACCGTAAATCAAAAAACTAAGTAATAGAAATAGCAGTGTAAATTTCATTGTCAAAGAATTTTGTCGCAAATATACAGGTTTGAACCGGAAAACGATATTTCGTCACAAATTTAGTAAAAAATAGGTTAGTTTATGCCGAGATAAATTAATTTTGCTGACAAGAAAGGTATCATTCGGTCCTAATGGTTGTAGTTTATGAAAAGAATTGTTTTTATCCTGGTGTTAAGCCTGCTGCTCGGAGCTTGTGAGCGGAAAAAGGAAACGGTTATCCGCATGGAGACTTCTTTGGGAAATATCCGGTTGAAATTGTATGATGAGACGGTATTACATCGTGATAATATCCTGAAATTAATCCGCGAAGGCTATTATAACGGTATGCTTTTTCATCGGGTAATAAAGGATTTTATGATTCAGACCGGTGATCCGGATTCGAAATCGGCACGTCCGGGGATGGTCTTGGGAGCTAACGATATCGGATACACATTGAAAGCAGAGATTGTCCCGAAATATTTCCATAAAAGAGGGGTACTGGCAGCGGCCCGTGAAGCCGATAATATCAATCCGGAACGGAGCTCCAGCGGATCGCATTTTTATATCGTGCAGGGAAGAATTTTTACTCCCGATATCATCGATGAAGAAATAGAGAAAATCAATAACAAGCGCTATACCGCCCTTTTTAATCGTTTACAACAAGCTTGTGAAGGAGAAATCCTGAAGTATCAACTAGCAAATGATTATGAGAAGTTGATGCAGTTGAACGAAAAGCTATCCGATACGACCCGTCTTTTATTCGATCAGGTGAAGTTGAAACTTACCGGGGAACAGCGGGCAGCCTATACGACCATCGGGGGAAGTCCCCATTTAGACGGGGAATATACTGTTTTCGGTGAAGTGATCGAGGGAATGGAAATTGTCGATTCTATTGCCGAACAAGAGACGGACGATAATTGCCGCCCCTTGAGGGATGTTGTGATTCTAAAAATAGAAGAGGAATGAGAACGGTTTGTTTGTTCGTGTTGTTGTGCGTATCGGCCTTGTCATACGGGGCTAAAAAATATAAATTGGTAGAGATAAGCACGAATTTAGGAAATATCAAAATCAGGTTGTACGAAAATACACCCCGGCATAGTGAGAATTTTTTGAAATTGGTGAAAGCGCATCATTACGATAGTCTTTTATTTCATCGGGTGATCGGGGATTTTATGATTCAGGGCGGTTCTTCCGATTCACGGCATGCTCCGAAAGAAACGGCAGTAGGAATGTCAAATCCGGGATATACCATCGAGGCCGAGATTCGTCCGGAGTATCGTCATTTCAAAGGTGCTTTGGCTGCTGCACGTCAGGGAGATGAGGTCAATCCGGAGAAAAGATCGTCGGGGGAACAGTTTTATCTGGTTCAGGGGAAGACATATACGGATCAGGAGCTGGACCAGATAGAAAAAAGAAAATGGCTGGCGGCGAAAAATCAGTTGGGGGATCGGTTATTTAAACCCTTACAGGAAGAATTTCAACGGTATAAAAAGACAGGCCAATATCAAAAAGCAGATAGTTTGCTACGGTACGTCAATGAGGAGATAGAAAAGCAATATGCCGAAAATCCTTATAAAATGTCACCGGAAACAAGGGAAATGTACAAATCGGTGGGGGGAACCCCCTTTCTGGATGGAGACTATACTGTATTCGGAGAGATTGTGGAGGGAATGGATGTTCTTGAGAAAATAGCGCTTGTCGCGACCGATTCGAACGATCGTCCTAAAGAAGATGTGATTATTTTAGGAACCAAGTTGAAAAGGAAATAAAGAAGATTTTATTTAAAAGTCGAAATACAGACTTTTCGTATAAAGGTAAATCCGGTCGGCAAACCTGAATCTTTCGGTTGAAATTATTCCAGTCTTGAAGGTTGCCGATTGGATTTACTAAAAGTTGCTGATATTTCTGGGATTTATTTTATCCTAAAATGATTTTCTTGATTTCACTCAGTTTGTTCAGGGCTTCGAGCGGAGTCAGACCGTTGATATCCAGGCCTGCGATTTCGTCACGTATTTGCGAAAGAACCGGATCGTCCAACTGGAAAAAGCTTAATTGGAGGCCTTCACGTGCTGAAGCGATACTTTCGACATTCTTTTGGATCGTGCCATTTTTATCCCGGTCGTTTTCCAGTTGTTTCAGGATTTCATCGGCCCGTTTGATAACAGATTGAGGGAGACCGGCCATTTTTCCAACCTGGATACCGAACGAGTGGTTCGAACCTCCTTTAACCAGCTTACGCAAAAAAATAACTTTGTGTGCGACTTCTTTTACCGATACATTATAGTTTTTTATTTTTTTAAAAGAATGCTCCATTTCGTTCAGTTCGTGATAATGGGTGGCAAAGAGCGTTTTGGCATGATATTTCGGATGTTCGTGCAGATATTCGACGATCGCCCAGGCAATCGAAATCCCGTCGTAAGTCGAAGTACCTCGTCCTAATTCGTCGAATAACACCAGGCTCCGGTCGGATATATTGTTGAGAATATTAGCAGCTTCATTCATTTCGACCATAAAAGTGGATTCACCTTGGGAAATATTATCGGAAGCTCCAACCCGGGTAAAAATTTTGTCGACATAACCGATTTTGGCGCTGGCTGCCGGTACGAAACAGCCGGCTTGGGCCATAATCACGATCAGGGCAGTTTGCCGGAGGAGAGCCGATTTACCGGCCATATTCGGGCCGGTAATGATGATAATCTGTTGTTTTTTATTGTCCAGCAGTACGTCGTTACTGATGTATTCCTCACCCGGGGGCAATTGTTTTTCGATAACCGGGTGACGTCCTGCTTTTATGTCCAGTACATCCGAATCGTTGATCTCCGGCCGGTGGTAATTATTGGCTATCGATATCTCGGCAAAAGAAATAAGTACATCCAATGCTGAGATAATCTTGGCATCCTCTTGCAGAGGGCGGATGTAACCGGCTGCTTCTTGCAGCAAATTGTTATACAGTTCTGTTTCTATGGCTAAAATCCGGTCTTCTGCTCCCAGGATCTTGTCTTCATATTCTTTGAGCTCGGGCGTAATGTAACGTTCCCCGTTGACCAGAGTTTGTTTGCGGATCCAGTTGGCCGGTGCTTTGTCTTTATGGGCTTTGGTTACTTCGATATAGTATCCGAAGACATTATTGAATCCGATTTTCAAAGAGGGGATTCCGGTTGCTTCTATCTCCCGTTGTTGCATTTGGAGCAACAGTTCTTTGCCGTTGCTTGAGATATTACGAAGTTCGTCCAGTTCGGCATTTACTCCCGTAGCGATTACTCCTCCTTTGTTGACCTGATGAGGAGCGTTTTCCTGAAGTTGAAATTTGATCTTTTCGAATAATTCCGTGCAAGGATTCAGAGGTTCTGTCATTTTTTTCATAACGGCCGATTCACTCTGCTGGCAAAGATCTTTCAACGGCGTGATGCAGGATAGGGCAATTTTCAACTGATTCATTTCCCGGGGAGTGATCCGGCCTACGCCGATCTTTGAAGCGAGCCGTTCCAGATCGCCGATGCTTTCCAGAAAGTTTTCTGCTTGTAACCGTCGGTCTTCCTGCCGGATAAAATGATCGACGATATCCAGTCGCTGATTGATTTCTTCGGGAGATTTCAAAGGCATACAAATCCATCTTCTTAGCGTCCGTCCTCCCATAGGCGTGATTGTCCGGTCGATAATATCCACCAGGGACCGTCCTTCTTCGTAAGCAGAATGTAGTAATTCCAGATTACGAAGAGTGAACTTATCGAGCAGGACACAGTGCGATTCGTCGATCCGGGAAATAGAGGTGATATGAGAAATCATATCGTGTTTGGTCATCTCCAGGTAATTCAATATGGCACCGGCGGAGGAAATACCGCAGTTCATATGTTCGATACCGAAACCTTTCAGAGAATTGACTTCGAAATGTTTCTCCAGGCGTTCGCTGGCTGCGTCCCGGTCGAAAAACCATTCTTCGATGGGATAGATATAGAATTTATTACCGAAAAGTTCATGAAAACGGGCTTCCTGCCCCCGGGGATAGATGACTTCTTTCGGTTGAAAACTATTCAGTAATTTATCGATCGTAGCATGCGAACCTTCGGTAGTCAGAAATTCACCTGTGGACAAATCCAATAAAGATAATCCGGCTTCGGTTTTGTTGAAATAGACCGAGGCCAGGAAGATGTTACTTTTCGTGTCGGTGGAATATTCGCTGTAACAAGCTCCGGGAGTGACCAATTCGATCACCCCTCTTTTTACCAGGAATTTTGTTTTCTTAGGATCTTCCAGCTGTTCACAGATAGCTACCCGCTGTCCTGCACGGACAAGTTTCGGTAAATAAGTGTCGATCGCGTGATAAGGAAAACCGGCTAATTCTACTGTACCTGGAGAACCACTGGAACGTTTGGTTAAGGTAATACCCAGGATTCTGGAAGTGGTGATAGCATCTGCCCCGAATGTTTCATAAAAGTCTCCCATCCGGTACAATAGAATGGCATCCGGATATTTAGCTTTAGTAGCATAATATTGTTGCATTAACGGGGTTTCGTTACCTTCTTTTTTGGCCATATTTATGTTGTTTTTTGATTGCTGGATATTTTATTTTGTTTTGTATCAATAGTGTAAACCTTTCATTATCTGCACAAAATAATGACTTAATTCTGACTGCTGACTTGTACTTATAAACGGCATTCAAAGATAAATATTTTCGGGGAGAAAAGTTTAAAAGCTCGTAAACATTATGTAATTTTGTGTCCATGAATATAGAGGAACTGACTGAATATTGCCAGAGTTTGAAGTTTGTGACAACTGAAATTTTATGGGGTGATGTACTGGTTTTCAAAGTAGGTGGGAAGATGTTTTGTTTTGCTCCGATGGATGAAGGCGAGTTAAAAATGAACCTGAAATGTGATCCGGAAGAGGCTATTGAATTGCGGGAACGATTTCCTGCTGTGCTTCCTGGGTATCATATGAACAAAAGATATTGGAATACCGTACTAATAGATGGTTCGGTAAGCGATAATATGCTCAGAATCTGGATAGGAAATTCATATCGGTTAGTGTTATCGAAACTATCCAAAAGCGATCGGAAGCTTTTGGAGGTATGATTGTCCTCTTTTAATAAGATAAATAAACAACAAGATAATGGATGGTATATCAGAAATTTTAGCAACGTACAATTGTGTCAGCTTGGACGAAAAAATTCAGTTCGAACTGGATGGTGTTGTAGAAAAAGAGATTAAGCAGGCTTATTGTATTGAAAATCTGGAATTTTGTGTTTCTTGTATGGATTACACAACCTTGAAAGTTTCAGATACCGAAGAATCAGTAAAGAATTTTACTGCTGATTTGCTGAAAAAACTGAAGAAGTTTAATTTGCGGGATGTCGCTGCTGTGTGTGTATTTTCTAATTATGCCGGAATTGTTCGGGAGGGATTGAAAGGAACGGAGATTCAGACGGCAGTAGTGGCGGGAAATTTTCCTAATTCCCAGACATTTACCGAAATAAAATTGGCTGAATGTAAAATGGCGATCGGTGCAGGGGCACAAGAAGTCGATGTTGTCATCTCGGTCGGGGATATTCTGGAAAAAAATTATGAAAAAGTATATCGCGAATTGAAGGCTATCCGGAAAGTTTGTGAAAATGTCCGGTTAAAGGTCATTTTGGAAACCGGCGAACTGAAAGACTTGGAAAGTATTTTCAATGCTTCGTTAATCGCTGCGTATGCAGGAGCTGATTTTATCAAAACCTCTACCGGAAAAGTCCCTGTGAATGCAACACCGGAGTCGGTTTATGTGATGTGTGAAGCAATCCGGCAATATTATGCCCAAACCGGAAAAAGGATCGGGTTGAAAGTAGCCGGAGGAGTGTCGAAAGCTCAGAATGCCATCCGATATCTGACTATCGTAAATCATGTTCTGGGATGTGAATGGCTGACTCCTTATTATTTCCGGATCGGGGCTTCTCAATTAATGGACGATATTGTGAAGGAAATCAAAGCTTTGCAGATGATAAAGTAAGATACTGTGTAAACAGGAAAACAGGACTAAGTAAATACTCAGTCCTGTTTTTCTTTATCTTCATGTTCTATTTCCAGCTTATCTTCATCGATGTCTTCTTCTTCATTGTAAATCTGAAGAAGTGGCTCTGCCCGGAAAGTACGTTTACTGATGCTGTGCTCCATGGTCAATAGTAAAGAAGGAAGCAGGATTAAATTAGCCAGCATGGCGGCGAACAGCGTGATAGAGGTTAACAATCCTAAAGCGAAAGTCCCGCCGAAACTAGACAGGCAGAAGATACCGAATCCGAATAATAAGATGATAGATGTATAAATCATACTTTGACCGGTCTCTTTTAACGCCAGGACTACCGAAGAACGGATACTCCAATTGGTAGCCTGTAGTTCCTGACGGTATTTAGCCAGATAGTGAATGGTATTGTCGACAGAAATTCCGAAAGCGACACTGAATACGAGAATGGTGGATGCCTTTATAGGAATACCGAAATATCCCATTACGGCAGCCGTGATGATCTGAGGAATGACATTGGGTACTAAAGCAATCAGTACCATTCTTTTACTTTTAAACATCCAGGCCATGAATCCTGCAATCAGGACGATGGCTAAAGCCAATGAAGAAAACAGGTTTTTGATCAGGTATTGGTTACCCTTGAAAAAAATAACACTCGAACCGGTAACCGATATATCATGTTTATCTCTCGGGAATATCGTTTCTATCTTTTTATACAGAGAATCTTCTTTAGCTTCCATTTTTTTGGTTCCGATATCTTTCACCCGGAAATTCATTCTTACTTTTTGCATGGTTGAATCGACAAAGGAATTGGCCATGGCATTCATACCTCCTGTCGATTCCATGACGTATTTCATAATGAAATTTTTGGTCATGTTACTGGGGAGTTTGTAATAAGAAGCTTTTCCGTTATAATAAGCCTGGTTGGCAAATTTGGCCGCTTCGACTACCGATAACGCCCGTGAAAGATCCGGATCTTGTGATAGTTCGGTATTTAACCGGTCCAATTTCTCTAGATTGCTTAATTTGAATACCTGGTTCGGTTTTCCGAAATCCAGGGTTACCTCTAAGGGCATCAATCCGTCGAAGTTCGACTCGAAGAAAGACAGATCTTGGCGGATGGGATCGGTTTCTTTCAAATCGTCCACCATATAACCGGTGGTTTTCATCAAAGTGATTCCGAATATTCCCGCAATAACGAGCACAATTGTTATATAATAAACGGTATGCCGGCGATTGATCACCAAGTAGATCAGTTTATCGATCACTTTGTTGATAAAAGGATTATAAAGATGTTTGGTTTGTTTGGTATCGGGGACGGGTAAATAACTGAAAACACTGGGTATCAGAATCAGACAGATAAAAAATACGGTAGAGATACTGATAAAAGCGATGAGACCGAAGTCTACAAGAATTTGGCTCGAAGTGATGATGAAAGTAGCAAATCCCGCAGCTGTCGTCAGGTTGGAAAGTAAGGATGCATTTCCGACTTTTTGGATCATTCGCTGCAAAGCTTTGATTTTGTTGCCGTGCCTCACATATTCGGCATGATATTTATTGACCATGTAGACACAGTTGGGAATACCGATTACAATGAGCAAAGGTGGTAACATGGCAGTCAATAAGGTAATCTTAATGCCCATCATAGCCATAAAACCGATGGCCCAGATTACGTTGATCCCGATGATCCCGACACAGAAGCCTACAATCCGGAAAGACCTGAAAAACAGATAGAGAATAATAGCTGTGATCAAAAGCGATAGGGCAATGAACATATACATTTCGCCTTTGATATTTTCGGCATTGATTACCCGGATATAAGGCATCCCGGAATAATGCATTTTCAGGTGATATTTTTCAGTAAAACGTTTGGTGATTTCCAGTACATCCTGTACTAGTTTTACCCGTGCCGGAGAATTCATTACCTCGGCGGATACGGTGATCATCATATTGTAGGTATGCTTGTCGCGGTTGATAAGCATACCGTCATAAAAAGGGAGATGTTCGGCCACATAAGCCAGACTGTCGAGCTCTGCCTGTGTTTCGATGTGAGAAGGAAAAATAGGAAGAACTTCGAATTTTTTGAGATCGGTATTTTTCTGTAAATTAAATGTATGTGTGATAGACATCAAGGCATTGACTCCCTGAAGGGCTTTGATATCATTGCCCATCTGAATCCAGTCGTTGGTCTTGTTCAGTTGATAGAAACCGGAATCCTGAATGGCAAAAACCATAACATTCCCCTCTTGCCCGAAAGTTTCTCTGAAACGGGTATAGTCAAGATAGGCACTGTCTGTTTTGGGGAGCAAATCTGCACTTTCATAGGACATTTGAATTTTTCTGGCTTGAAATCCCATGAAAATGGTTCCGAGTAATACTCCGGCTATAAAAGCAATCCGATTTCGAAGAATAATCCCTGCAATCTTAGTCCACATAGTGAAATTTAAATGAAATCTTCAATAGGTATATATTTATTACGAATGCCGAAAAGTCAATTCTTACCACAATACTGAGATTCCGCCATAAATCATTAACGGACAAATTTAACAAGAATATGTGAAAGCTTATTGTATTTTCGGATTGTTTTTATGCCTTTTTAGATCTCTTGCCGTTTTTTTTGCAAAATTAATTTCCATCGCTTCGGTGAGATCTACTCCGGTTTGATTTGCTAAACAGGTCAATACCCATAATATATCTGCCATTTCATCTGCCAGGTTATCTTTTTCCCCTTCTTTGAAAGATTGTTCTCCATATTTTCGGGCCATGACACGGGCTAATTCTCCGACTTCCTCCGTTAGGATAGTCATATTGGTCAATTCATTAAAATAACGAACCCCATAAGATTTTATCCATTCGTCCACTTTTTCCTGTAACTCTTTTAACTCCATAAAGTACTCGGTTTATAGTCTGTTTTTGGAATCGATTATAATCGTTACCGGGCCATCGTTAATTAGCCCGACTTGCATGTCGGCTCCGAATACGCCGGTTTTGATTTCCTTTTGTAACTCTTTCTGAAGCGATTGAACGAATTTCTCATACAAAGGAACGGAGATTTCCGGTTTAGCTGCGTCGATGTACGAGGGACGGTTACCTTTTTTGGTACGAGCCATTAGAGTGAACTGACTGACTGCTAAAATTTCCCCTGCTGTCTCCAGAATAGAACGATTCATTATTCCGTTTTCATCGTCAAAAATCCGTAAGTTACAGATTTTACTGCTTAGCCATTCAATATCTTCTTCATGATCGTCCGCTTGAATCCCCACGAGAATCATCATTCCCCGTCCGATAGAAGCATGTAGCTGTTGCTGAATAGTGACACTGGCTTGAATAACCCGTTGTATAACTACTTTCATACCTGTTTTATTTGTGGAGCAAAGGTATAATAACTATTTGGAAATTGGAAAACGTGGAAATTAGAAATTAATTTCTTACTTTTGCGCTTGAAAATTGGCTGAGTAGTTCAATGGATAGAACGGAAGTTTCCTAAACTTTAGATTCGGGTTCGATTCCCGGCTCGGCTACAAAACAGAAAGAATCGGAAGAACCCGGTTCTTTTTGTTTTGTTGGAATTTTGAATTCTATGAAAATTCATTTGCGATTACAGAGCACAACTGCTGCATCCTCCGTAATCTTTTCCGGGGTGGCCGTGATATTCCGGATGCCTTTGCAGCCAAACGACAGCATAGGAGCAAGTGGCGATAGGCTGGAGGTGATGTTGCAGGGCATAATCATAAGTTGCTTTTACTAGTTGAGCTGCGATCCCCCGGCCTCCGATTTCGGGGGGGACGATGGTATGACGGATATCCAGTTTGCCGTCCCGGATGATATAAGTGACGTAGGCCGTGTAGCCGTCCACGACTGTCTTAAACAGATTGTCTTCAGGAAGATGTGTGATTTCCATAGTTTGTTTGTTTTTACGAAGATATAAAATATTTTTTAATTGTGGGATATTCGGTATATTTGTCAGAGTGATTTAATAAAACAGATAATCGATAATATAGAAACTATGGAGAATTTTATTTTTCAAAATCCGACCAAACTGATTTTTGGTAAAGGGATGATCGGACAGTTAGCGAAAGAAATACCTGCCGGAAAGCGTATACTGGTGACTTTCGGAGGAGGAAGTGTTCGTAAAAACGGAGTTTATGATCAGGTAAAAGAAGCTTTAAAAGGATTTGAGGTGACGGAATTTTGGGGGATCGAGGCTAACCCGAAGATCGAGACGCTGCGTAAGGCTATCGAATTGGGAAAAGAGAAAAAGGTAGATTATTTATTGGCTGTCGGCGGTGGTTCGGTGATCGACGGTACGAAGCTGATTTCTGCCGGTATCTTGTATGAAGGCGATGCCTGGGATTTGGTGTTGAAAGGTTGTGAGAAGCACACTTTACCTTTAGGAACAGTCCTGACCTTGCCGGCTACGGGTTCGGAAATGAATAGCGGAGCTGTGATCTCCCGGAAAGAAACAGCCGAAAAATATCCTTTCTATTCTAATTATCCGGTTTTTTCTATTCTTGATCCGACGGTTACTTATACTTTGCCTCCTTATCAGGTCGCTTGTGGAATCGCCGATACTTTTGTGCACGTCATGGAGCAATATATGACCACTCCGGGACAATCCCGCCTCATGGACAGATGGGCGGAAGGAATTGTCCATACTTTAATAGAGATCGCTCCCGAGGTTCTTCGTAAACAGGATAATTATGAGCTGATGTCCGAGTTTATGCTTTGTGCTACAATGGGACTCAATGGCTTTGTTGCTATGGGAGTACGGCAGGATTGGGCCACCCATATGATCGGTCATGAACTGACGGCTTTACATGGTTTGACCCACGGAGCAACATTGGCTATCGTCCTACCGGGATTATGGCGTACATTGAAACAGAAAAAAATGGCTAAACTCGTGCAATATGGCGAACGGATCTGGCATATCGATCAAGGAACCGATGAAGAAAGAGCTGATAAGGCGATTCAAAAAACAGAAGAATTTTTCAAAAGTCTCGGATTACCTACTCGCTTAGGGGATGCCGGAATCGGGGAAGAGACAATTCTCGAGATTCAGAAGCGTTTTACGCAACGTCAGGTCGCTTTTGGAGAAGATCGGGATGTAACGGCTGAGGTTGCCGGACAAATACTCGAAAATTGTAAATAATCCGTCAGTAATCGTATGAATAAAAAGGTGTCCGGTTTACCGGGCACTTTTTTGTAAAAAATATTTTTTAATGGAGGTATTATCCTGTTGTTGTAAAAATTCCGGGCTTTCCGATGAATTTCCGGCTTCTTTTGTTAATTTAGCAGCTTTCTAAATTGAAAGGAGATGATGTATACGATTGAACAACTTCGGGAAATTATTAAGGCTGAATTAGATAAGCAAGAATATGTAGAAGAACCTTATTCTTTGTTCGAACCGATCAAATATATTATGGAAGACGGGGGAAAGCGACTTCGGCCTGTACTGACTCTGATGGCGTATAACCTGTACCGGGACGATATCGGGAAGGCTTTAAAATCTGCTATCGGGATTGAGATTTTCCATAATTACACCTTGTTGCACGACGATGTCATGGACGATGCCGAATTACGCCGGGGACGTCAGACTGTCCATAAAAAATGGAATAGTAATGTGGCTATTTTGAGTGGTGATGCTGCGGCTATCACGGCTTATAAGTATATCGAGACTTGTGAGGATCCTTATTTACGCCGGGTAATCGATGGTTTTAACCAGGTGGCGATGGATGTTTGCAAAGGACAGCAATATGACATGGAATTCGAAACCCGGGACGATGTAACGGAAGAAGAATATATCCAGATGATCTACCTGAAGACTTCTGTATTGATTGCCGGAAGTATGCGTCACGGTGCTTTGATTGCCGGCGCTCCTGAACATGAATACAAAGAGCTCTATGATTTCGGTGGATACCTGGGGTTGGTATTTCAGCTGCAAGACGATTATCTTGATGTCTACGGAGACGTGGAAGAGTTCGGGAAGAAAATCGGTGGGGATATCCTCTGTAACAAAAAGACTTATCTGCTGATCAAAGCTTTTGAGTTGGCTTCTGAAGAAGATAAGGCTTTATTGAAAGAGTGGGTCGTGAAAGAAAAATTCAATCCTCAGGAAAAGATCAAGGAAGTGACAGAAATATACAATCGTTCGGGAGTAAAAGAGGTCCTGAGGGCTAAAGTGGACGATTATCTTGAAAAAAGCCGGATTGCTTTGGATAAAATAGAAGTTCCTGAAGAAAGGAAAGTCCGGTTTTATGAGATGATTGATTTTATCGGAAAACGTAAGAAGTAATATATGTACAACAATAAATTGAAAGCAATTGTCTTGCCGGTGGTTATTGCCTTGGCTATTGTTTTAGGGATGGGGATCAATTCGCTGTTGGATCATAAAGAAGTGCCTGTAAATATGGGGCAGCGGATGATAGGTAGTAAATTGGATTATATTCTGAATATGATCAATTATTCCTATGTGGATTCGGTGGATATACATAAAATCGAGGAAGATGCTATCCCTCAGATATTGAATGATCTCGATCCGCATACGGTTTATATTCCGGCTAAAGATATGCAGCGGGTGAACGAAGAGATGGTGGGAAATTTCGGTGGAGTCGGGGTCCAGTTTTATAAATATCTGGATACGGTGACTGTCGTCAAAGTAGTTCCCGGTGGACCTTCAGAAGCTGCCGGGTTGCAGGATGGTGACCGGATTGTGAAAGTCAACGATTCTATCGTCGCGGGCCGGAATATGAATACGGATAAAATCATGTCTCTGATGCGGGGAGAAATCGGTACCGACATACAGCTTACGATTGTCCGCCGTGGAGAAAAACAGCCGTTGATCAAAAATATCACCCGGGGAAGTATTCCTATCAAAAGTGTGGATGTGGCTTATATGTTCGACGATACGACCGGGTTTATCAAGGTGAAAACCTTCGGGATGAATACTTATGATGAATTTATGGCTTCTCTGGCTAAGCTTGAAGGATTGGGAATGAAGCGGTTGATCGTCGATCTGCGCGAGAATGAAGGAGGGATTCTTCCGATTGCAATCCGTATGATCAATGAATTTTTGCCTGAAGGAAAATTGATTTTATATACGCAGGGAAAAGCTTCTCCCCGGATGGATTATAATTCCAATGGCAAGGGGAAATATCAACAATTGCCTTTGACGGTCTTGATCGACGAGGCGAGTGCTTCGGCCAGCGAGATTTTTGCCGGAGCGATACAGGACAATGACCGGGGAAATATCGTCGGACGCCGTTCTTTCGGTAAAGGGTTGGTGCAGGAACAAAGGCTGTTGCCGGATAATTCGGCTTTACGATTGACGGTGGCCCGTTATTATGTGCCTTCCGGCCGTTCCATTCAAAAACCTTATGACGAAGGAAAAGAAAAATATTATACCGATATTTATCAACGCCTGTTGCATGGGGAATTTTCTCAGAAAGATAGTATACATTTTGATGAAAAACTTAAATACCAGACGGTTGGTGGACGTACGGTATACGGTGGCGGCGGAATCATGCCCGATTTGTTCGTACCCGGAGATACGGTCGGTTTCTCCCGTTATTTGGTGGAGGTAAACCGGAAAAATCAGTATTTGTATGATTTCACTTTTGATTTTATGGACCGGCATCGTCAGGAAACTAAAAATATCAAGGATTATAAACAATTACTGAAGTATTTGGATCGTTTCGATCTGGTGAATGAGATGGCGGATTATGCAGCGGCTAAAGGACTGAAACGGGATGAAAAAGGAATCCGGGATTCTTATGATGTTCTCAATTCTTTAATCAAAGCCTTTATCGGGCGGCATGTATTGGACGACGATGGTTTCTATCCGATTCTCTATCAGAATGATGTAACTATAAAGAAAGCGATTGAAGCACAAGGTACAGGGGTACAAGCTGATTAGTAAATGACAGGAAAAAAAGGTATTCCCGGCGTTGGACAAGGCTTATTGGTGGCTTGTTAGGCTTGGGAATTGTTTGGGGGTTTTATGTCTCCCGGACTTCGGATAAAGAAATTGGAGCAGCCTCTTTGCATGAAGCAAAGAGGTTGTTTGAATATACGGAATTGCTTCCTTCGGATGAGGGAGAAATTGTTCGTCATACTTATTATACGCTTAGTTTCAATAGCCGGCATAAACAAGCCAACTGGGTGTATTATATCTTGGGATCGGAAGGAAAAGAAAGGGTGGCCGAGCGTACAGACCGGTTTAGGGAAGATAAAAAAGTACCTTCCGGATCTGCGAAGCCTTCCGATTACACTAAAAGTGGATACGATCGCGGACATTTATGCCCCGCTGCCGATATGACTCATTCTGCTGAGGCGATGGAGGAAACCTTTTTGATGTCGAATATTTCTCCTCAATTGCCGGTTTTTAACCGGGGAATATGGAAAAGCCTGGAAAAGCAAGTTCGGGATTGGGGAGAGAAAGAACGGATTTATATTGTCACCGGTCCTGTTTTTAAAGACAATAAAGGAAAAATCGGTCGGACTGGAGTTACCGTTCCCGGTTTTTTCTACAAAGTAGTTTATGCTCCCGGGGCCCGGCAAATGATTGCTTTTGTTCTTCCCAATACCCAAGAAAAAAGGCAATTGCGGGATTATGCAGTGACTGTGGATTCCGTAGAACGGCTCACAAACATCGATTTTTTCCCACAATTATCCGATACACTTGAAAATCGCCTTGAAGCGGCGGTCAATTATGACAGTTGGAGATAAGGTTAATCCAGCAATCGGTCGATGACCTCGCACATTTTCCCGAATTCTTCCGGATCGTAGAGACGGGTCATGAAGACTATCTTGCCTTGTTTATCGATAATGATATTTCGGGTGACTCCGGCTCCCTGGGCAGCAAAGGAGTAAAAGGCTTTACCTTCGGGGTCTAAGGTCAATGGATAAGTGATTTTTAAATCCTTGCCAAACTGTATTGTCTGTTCCCGGTTTTCTTTCAGATCGATACCGATCAGGGCAAAATGAGGATTATTTTTGTGTTTCAGCCAAATGTCTTTTTCGATGAAAGGCATTTCTTTACGGCATACTCCGCACCAACTGGCTGTAAATTGTAACATGACGATTTTACCGCGGAAATCGGATAGCTTTTTCCGGGTTCCGTCCGTATAAGTGATAGTAATGTCGGGTGCTTTATCACCCACTTTTACGATATAACCCCGATCGTCATTTTGGGTATAACCGAAATGACTTAACGTCAGGCAAACAAATAGCATGAAAAAATATTTCATAAAATGAATTTTAAAGGTATGATTACCAGGCAAAGCTATAAATAAAACAGGACTTTTAGCGGTTTACTGTTATTTTTTCGGTATTTTTCATACTCAATTCTTCAATTTATAAAAATAAAGACAAGGGTTATCGTCCTCCTTAATATTTAGAGCCCACTCTTGAGCCAAATCAGGTATTTTTCCTTTTTATTCCCGGTAGGAAACAATAGATGATGCTTCTGTAAAATTTACCATATACTCGTCAGTCATATAAACAGGCGAACTTCCAAAAATATTCCAGTAATATTTATTAGGCCATGGCACGCCGAATCGGAAATCCTTTGTCTCATTATCAATGATACACAAATTGATATGATGATTGTGCACGAAACTGAAGACAGTCCTCTTTGGGGTGATAAAAAGAGAAGAGCAGCCATACACAACAGGAGAATGCAAAACCCCTCCTGTATTTTCCCTATAATTATTGGTTTGCTGGTAGGAATAGGTGTGCCATTCTTTGGGAAACATGTATTTTTTCCCATAATCAATGCTTGCAATGATACGGCAAGTGTCAGGAGTTAATTCATAGATGTTATATTCGTATCGAAATGATGCATACACTTTGTTATTACAACTTGTCCAACAACGTGTATTGTTACCGACCCCTTCTTGTTGTTTAGGGAACTGTTTATAACATTTGACCAATCTGTTTTCTTTTTTGTCATATACCCCCACATTATATCGGTTCCGGTTCCAAAAATTATAATAGACGTAGATATAATTCGAATCGGTTGTAATTCTTTGAGCAGGATATCCTGTTGCAAATGACTTTTGGTAAACACCGTTCAGGTCATAGCATATGACCTTGTTTCTTCCGCTCCCTACTGTCACGTATATCAGGCTGTCGTCAATATGAAAATCAGACAGTTCGTAATATTCCTCCGGTCCTCTGCCAATATCGTCGATTTTGTTTATAAATTTTCCTTGTCTACTGAAAATGAATATAAAATCCTGTTCGTCATCCAACAGATACAGTTTATCATCCGCAATTTCCAGTTTGTCAATTTGGGAAATCAGGCATTCCGGAGTTGTTTCCAGGGGCACTATTTCTTTCCCACAAAACAGCGAATCGGCAAATAAGGGTTTATCCCCGGATGTCAGAGGAATATTGATTTGAAATATATCGGAATCCTTTTCATTCTGTCTGTCTTCATTACAACCGAAAACGATAATACCGGCTAAAAACAAAATTCCTATCCTAATGCAATATTTTATATTAGACATAATCATAGCATTTTGACCATAATTGAAGTCGGGAATCTCCCGACTTCACAAATTATTATTTCATATCTAACCAAAATTTTGCACAAGTGTGAGGTTTACATAAAAAAGTGCCATTCAATTCACAATCTCTTCTGATTCCATAAAATGTTTTTTTATATACTCCCTTTGCATTGAGACCTACAAATTTTCTAATCCCCAAAATAGTCACATAACCATCTGCATCTATAGATGCGCTGAAACTACAATCACCATCATGCACTTTATAACCTTTACTACTAGAATCTCCATCTCCTTCGATAATTTCACCATCTGGAGCTTCTCACAAAAAACTTCCTGGCAAATTCATACATGTATAGCCTTCTGGACAAGGATCTTCCAAACATTCATTAATGTCATTACCAAATTCATCATAACCGGGGTTTACAGAACTTGTCGTCATAATACTGATTGCGAGCAAAGCAATTGTCCATAGAATCATTTTTCGCAAATTTGTTTTCATAATCATTAATTTTGCTAGGTTAAACAAATAGTGTATTTATAGGGATTGCCAAAACATGTTCCGGCAATCCCTTTTTCTGTTTTTTACTTGATGAAAGGTTTCCCTAACATTTGGTCAATAACAGGGGTGAAGACACTGAAATTTCCGTGCCCGGACTCATAGGTTATTTTCATGAAATTTCCTTGTCCGTCGTTTATTTCCGTCACATTTCCATTTCCGTCGAATTTGTAGGTATATTGTGTTTCCCCGTCAGTGACGGTGGCAGGAACCGTTCCGTTGTATGTGAATTCAAGGGTTCTGCCGTTGCTTTTGACGGATTGCAACAGATTACCGGAATAGGTGAAGGAATAACGGTCCTGTTCAATCCAGTTCTCTCCGGCAGGGGCTGTCATATAAAGGATGGAAGTGATTCTGTCGCCTTCATACAATGTTTCGTATTTATGCAAGGTGCGTTCGTAAGTTTCCTGATGGATGTCTTCCGGGTCGTAAACATCATGATAAATCCGGTTGATGCAGATATTGCTGTTTTCATTGTATTCATAAGTATTGATTGTCCTGTAAGTTTTCAGATAGGAGTTGTCAAAGTCCTCGCCTGTACCCACATCTTCCCTCGGGGTGTAATGCACGACGCTTTGCCGTTTGATCCGTCCGTCCTCATACAGATCGACCTTCTGGCTATACAAAACCCTCCCAACGAGCGGGATGCTGTCTTTCAGACTGTAATTCCCTGCCCCGTACTTATTTTTCAGAAATTGGTCCAAACGACTGATGGAATCGCTGTCAATCTTGGGAATCCAATCATTGACTTCGATTTCATAATTGATATCCGAGTTGTTGGATATCCCGAAGTTGCCAATGGTGTCCCCCTCTGTATCAATGTGGAAAGCACTCTCTATCTGCTCCTTGTTGTAATTTATAATCCAAATGTAATCACCCCAATGGTCATTGTGTCCTTCTATCCTGGTTACCCGGAACAGATTCTTCTTGACAGTATGTTCCGACTCTTTTGCTATGTTCATATCGGCTTCTTTAGTACATGCCGTCACTAACGACAATACGAGAATTGATAAATATAGTGTATGTCTCATGATTCTGTGTTTTTAGAACGCTTTCTGTATATTGGTGGCTGTAATGCGGCCGAATCCTCCGAACTCGCCGTGCAGTTCCCGGTTCTTCTCCAAAGTGCCCGTACCCAGGGTGGCGATGGCGACAGTCCTGACGAACCCTTCCCGGCTTGAGGGATTGTAGGTCGACAATACAATCATACGGTTGTTGTTGCTTACCTCTATCACCTTATCGTCGGCATCCGCGTTCGGATTGGGATTGGTGTAGTCCACTTTTCCCTGATATTCTTTCCATGCCATCATGGAAGTGATTTCCTCTCCTTCGGGCGCCGTATATTCAAGGGTCACAAGAGGATTGGCGATAGCCAGGTTGATGGAATAGATTTTGGTGGAAGTGGCATAATAAATGACATTCTGGGTTTCCGTCCCCTCAAAAAAGCGTGCGTCCTGAATCTCGGGAAAACTGTTCAGGTCGATAATTTTCAATGGTTTCCCATTATCAGTCTCAGGGTCATAAGTCCGTAAAGTTATATACGAATAGATTTTCCCGTTGGTCTTGGCCTTCCCTGTTTTCGGGTCTTTTTCTTTCAGGATGATGTGCATCTGGCTGTCGTCACCGGAAAACATGGCCAGGCAGGTAAAACCCTGCAGTTTGTTTTGATCGAAAGGGGCGTCGGCGGGAAGCTTGGCACTGTTGAACACTTTCAACTGGTCGTCGCTGTCAAATTCCAACAAGCGTCCGTTTTTCTCGTCAAACCCGATTCCATTTTCCCAGGCCGGACGGTAGAAAATGCCCATGTAATAGTCGGACATATCGCTGGTCTGAAGATAATAGGAATACACCTTGTTGTCTTGTTGCATGCTCCTCGGATAGATTTTGCCGGTAATGGCAAGAAGTTCTGCCCCTATTTGCGGATCATAGCCAATGGTAGTCACATTGTACTGGCCGGGATCGATGACAAACATGTCGCCGTTGCCGTCGATATAGGAATAATTGAAAGGGTCCACCCGGTCCAAAGTGTGGTCGGTCCCGATGGTCAGCGAACGGTTGACCTGATAAGTGGTAGAACGGACGGCTGTCGCAACTCCATTGATTTTCCGACCATTGACACTCGAAAACAGATTCCGCATCACCGTATCCTGTTCTTTGTGATAGCTATCGGTGAAATTGTATGCCATGATCAGCGACACATCGGAAGTCATCTCGTCTTTTGTGTCACACACGATCAGACCGCTCCCGAACGGACTCATCACCGTCACATCGAACACTTGTTCCTGGATGATGTCCGTGGTATTGTCCCTCACTTCATACACCAGTTTGTAGGCATTGTTTTGCGCACTGACATCGACCATGTATTTCAGGGTCATGGTGGAATCGATGACTTTAGGAATAATGGTATTGCCTTCCAGGGTCCATTTGAACGAGAGATCTGCGTCCGGCACGCCTTCTTTGTAAGTAATCGGCTTTATCTCCAAGGTGTCGAATGCGAAAACTTTATAGGTGGTCGGTTCATCACCCAGATCGATGACAATCGGGTTCATCAGTTTATAGTTCAAGGAAGAGTCGTCCTCGAAACAGGAAGCCAGAAACAGGCTTCCCAATAGGGCTACAAGTAATGTTTTTATCTTCATGACTTTGAGTTTTTAGGTGATGATTTAAGGCATGGTGACCGGCTGTCCCTTATATTCTCCGTCTTCATGCTTCAACGGGTTGCCGGGATGCTCATTGTTGTATTCGGTCAGTTTTTCTTTCACCAAAGCGGCGTAGGCTTTTACCTCTGTACCGGTCATGGTCCAGCGTTCCGGATCGGGATTGTTCGGATCCGCACTGCCTCTGGGAGACCAATAGGGGAGGGAGGGAAGCCCGGTTGCATCTAAAATGAAACGGTACCATGAGTCGGAATACTCCCCAAAATAGTTATTTAATTGACTCCAATTGGCCGGTCGTCCGATTTTATTGGTGATATACAGGCTGAAAACCCTCCCGTTCAAATCCGTGACAGGAAAATCTTCCGTGGCCACCACCCGCAGTCTGGTCACATAGACGGAATCGTCCAGCAACGGACTGTAGTTTATTTTCACCTGCAACTGCCCCTGATAACTTCCTGCGGGGACACTCCCCGACAGGAGTTCATACATACTCTCCTCGGCTGTAATTGTATCCTCCGGTGACAGCCTCACCTTAATCACACGCTCTTTATCCATCGCACTCCCGGTAATGAGGAAAGGGATATTGACAGTGTCACATCCGATTTCCACATTTTCAGGATGTTCCGTAAAATTATAAGTGGTGGAGAATCCGTTGAAGTAGATTCCCGGAGCTTCCGTATACAGCGTCACCTTCTCCTTGGAGCAGGAGACCCCTGCAAACAGGGCGGAAGCTATGATGATTAACTGAAAAATAAAGTTTCTCATAACCGTTCTTGTGTTATTTATTGATACTATTGCCATAATCTTCACGTCCTCCTATTTCAACCTCCGTTTCGGGCAGGGGTAGAACAAACAAGGCATCGCCGGCACCTAAGGAGGCATTGGGAATGTTCAGCCCCAATCGTTTGTAATAGAAGAACAATTGCCCTTCTCCTGCAAACTCCTTTTGCCATTCTTTCTGTATTTCCCGGCTGATTTCCTCTTTGCTCAAGGAGGCGGGCAGGTTTTTCTCATATAGGATGCCTCTGGCCACCCGCACGGCGTTCAGTGCGTCGACTGCCTTTTGGGGATTGTTCAGGTTGTTATAGCACTCCGCCGCATAATAGTACATCTCCGGTTTGCGCATCAAGGGCATCTTGTTTTTTGCCCTGGATTCTGAATCTGCCGGTTCGTAGAATTTCAGAAAAGTCCAGGCTTTTGCTTCCGTCTTGTTAAACCACCGCATATACCGGATATCCGACACGCCTGTCCCATCGGCGATTTCATAAAGGCTTTCCCCCTTGGTCTTGGTAGTATAGAACACCTTTTCATTGTCAGTGCTGGAAAAGTCCGCGTTTATCTTGTACTGCTCTACATAAGGACGGAGTGTCTTATATAACTGGTTCACTTCCAGATAAAAGATGTGCTCGGCGGTAAACGACAAATCCCTCATTTTTTCTTCCACATGCACACTTGATTCAGGATCCACCCAAGGGATAACCTGCTTCTTCATGAACAGTTCCTCAATGGCCTCCAGAGCCTCCTTGTATTTCCCCTCCCACATACACACACGCGCTTCCGTTGCTTTGACTGCATAGTAATTGAAACGGCTCTTCCGTTCCTTGAAAAAGAGATCGTTCTCATCCATCTCATAGTCATCTCCTTTGATTGCAGTTCCGTAAGAATCCCAGTAGTTCAGCAGTGAATCCGCTTCCGCAAGATCCCGGTGAATGTATCCCAGTACTTCTTTTACGGTAGATTGTTTGGTGAGCACCTTGCTATACTCCGTCACGTAAGGGATGGAAAGCTTGTCCAGGTTGGAAGGCTGGTTCTCCAGATTTCCCCAGCCGAATATGCGCAGCAGTTCAAAGTGCAGGAAAGCCCGCAGACCGATGGCTTCTCCTTTGATGATGCCGTAAGTGGTGGGATGCAGGATGGCCTTTTTTTCGTCGCTCACTTCGAGCAGCGCGTTCAGGTTGGCGATGATGCGGTAGGTTTTTTGCCAGATACCGTCGATGGTCCCGGTATAGCTTTCATAACGGTACTGCTTGAGATTGTTGTAAGGATTGTTCGTGGCCATGTCATACTGCTGTGCCAGCACATCAAAAAAGCAGACAGTGGATTCCCGCCCGTAAAGGGTGGAATCCGCCATCATCATGTAGCATCCGATCAGGGCATCTCTGAAGCCGGTTTCATTCTCAAACATCTTGTCACTCTTGATTTCCGTTTTAGGCTCCACTTCCAGCCATTGGTTGCAGGCCGACAGGGAAAGGAGCAGGAACAATGACAAACTATATATGATATTCTTTTTCATGGTTCTCGGTGTTATAAGGTCACATTTAAGGAGAAATTGAACGTTCTGGCGAAAGGATAGGAGGTTCCCCGCTCAATGTCGATGCTTGAAAAGGTGAAAAGGTCGTTTGCATTGAACCGCAGCAGAATCCTTTCAAGACCGATTTTCTTCACAAAGTCATGACGGAAGAAGTCGTATGACAGTTGCAGGGAGGATATCTTCAATTCGTTCCGTTTCTGCACAAAACGGGAGGTAGGATATGTCTTCTCTGAAGCGAACTGCTGCTTTTCGGACACATACACTTCTTCGCTGATTGCTTTGTACAAGGCGATATCTCCCGGTTTGCGCCAACGGTCGGTATAGATGCGTCGGTCCACGTTATATTTCATGTCGGCGTTTTCCACTTTGTCAACCAATGTCTGGTTATACATTTTGGCCCCGTACTGATAAGTCAGTACAGCATTGATGCCGAATCCTTTGTACTCGAAATTGACACCGGCATTCCCCTGGAATTTGGGTAGTTCATCACCGCAGATGACCTGCTGGGCCGCATCGTAAGTATAGGTCCGGTAAGGATTGCCGTTCTCGTCTTTCGCGATATAGATTTCGCGGCCATTGGCCGGGTCTATCCCTAAGGAAGGCATCGCCCAGATGGCATCCATGGAAACACCGTCGTAATATTTCTGGACAGGTACATTACCTTCAGTAGCCAGTTTCTCCTGCTGTTCGTTATAGGAACGCATGGCTTCGGATATTTCCTTCAGGATGTTTTTGTTGCGCGATATCATAAGGGAGAACGACAGATAGGAACGGTCTGCCGGCTGTTGCCATACGGTCGCTCCGGCACGTAGGTCGAACCCCCGGTTCAATACTTTTCCGACGTTTTCCTGAACGGTGGTGAAACCGGTAGACGGAGCCAGGCTCAGAGGGTTCACCGCATTGTTTGTAATGGAATGGTAGTATTCGAAAGTAAACGAATAACGGTTTTTATAATTGAAGTCAAAACCATAGTTCTGCTCCACTTTCTCCTGCCACTTCAAATCCTCGTTGCGCATGTTCAGCAATTGCGCTCCCAACTGGTCTCCGTAT
Organism: Odoribacter sp. N54.MGS-14; assembly: GCF_000980295.1. Classification (NCBI taxonomy): domain Bacteria; kingdom Pseudomonadati; phylum Bacteroidota; class Bacteroidia; order Bacteroidales; family Odoribacteraceae; genus Odoribacter; species Odoribacter sp. N54.MGS-14. Next base: position 32,125 of record NZ_LARL01000016.1, read on the forward strand.
GTCTTGTCAAGGAAATATTCGTATGAGGCCAATGCGTTATAAGCTGCCGAGCTTTGGGAACCGGTCGAGCCTGTCGTCGCCCTCAGACGCAGTTGGGTGATGTTGGAACCTTCCATCCAGCTCTCGTTGTGTATGTTCCAGCTTCCTCCCACACTCCAGAATTTCCCCCAACGACTGTTGGCTCCGTACATGCTGGATGCGCTCTGACGGAAAGTGGCGTCGAAGTTCAGACGATTGTCATAGGAATAGTTTGCCGACAGATAATAACCGAAATCCTTTACAGTCTCCTCCGTCCCTTTGGGCTTGGCATCTTTCAGATATTGCCGGGCAAAGATAATGTCGGTCATCTTGTCGCTCGGAAAGCCTTCTGCCTGTTGCAGATTGGTGGAAGACTGTTTGCGCGACAGATCAAAACCTGCATTGACAAAAATGTCATGCACACTCAGGAAATTCTTGTTATATTGTACGTCGAACTTACCGCTCAAGGAATGTTGTTCGCCGTTTTCCAGGTCGTAGCTCCCCTTTTCCGTCAGACGGTCGGTACTGTAGGAGGCGAATTTCAGATGATCCGACGGATAAAACTCGTCGCTCCTGCTGCGTTGTTCTGTAAGTCCGAAACGGGCTGTAGCCTTCAGGCCGGTCATGACAAACCATTGTAGTTCGAAATTATTGGTGATGTCGACGTATTTGTCCTGTAAGAGTGTGTTCAACTGTGCATTGTACAGGGGATTCGCCTCAAATTCAATATCCTCATACCATGCATTCACCGTGACACTGTTTCCCGGATCCAAAGAAGGGACGATGTTGTCGGTCAAATGACCGTATTGATCGTAGGGTGTGTAATAAGGGTTGAGTTTGGTGTATTCATCGAAAGTCCCGTACTTGGAGTCGTGCGCTTCGTTGGAAGTGATAGTCAACTGGTTTCTGAACAGAAAATTCTGATGCCTGTACAACAGGGAGATTGCTCCGGAGATGTTTGTACGATCCGAACCTTTCATAACCCCCTTGATGTTCTGGTAAGACAAATCGACGATGGCCTGTAATGCCTTGTCGCCCAATTCCACAGAAAGGCTATGCTTGTTGCCCACACCCAACCGCAACGGCTTGGATATCCAATCCGTGTTGATTCCCGATTTGACGGCCGACTGGCGTTGGTTATACATTTTAATCATCATGCGCTGTGATTCGAAATCGGCTCCCGGATCGTTGAACATCCCGAAAGCCTGTTCCACCTCCAGTTTTTCCGCAGCATTGCACAAATCGTACGAACTGAGGTCCGGAGCCTCGATTTCCATGCTTCCATTGTAAGTGACGCGCAAGTCTCCGGACGGATTCTTCTTCAATTCAATGACAATCACACCATTGGCTGCTTTCGAACCATAAATGGCCTTTGCCGAGGCATCTTTCAGAATGGTCAAACTTTCCACCCTGTCCATATCAAGGTCCATGATTTTCTGGAGAGAGGTCTCGAAACCGTCCAGCACGAACAAAGGCGCATTCGGGTCGTTCTGGTAGGTCGCCTTCAGATCCACATCTTCCATATTAATGGAAGACTTACCGCGCAACACCATTTCAGGCATAGCGTTCGGATCCGAGCCTAAAGACATGTTGTCGAAGAACATGATGGAAGGATCCAGATTCTTCAACGACTGCAACACATTAGAGTTCCCCACGCGCTTTAGGTCATCTTTCCCGATAGTCCTCACCGAACCGGTGAAAGTGTTAGCCTTACGTTCAAATACTCCGTTCACCACCACCTGATCCAAGACGGTGGCATCCTCTTCGAGGATGAAATTCAGTGCCGTCGATTTGCCAATTTTCTGCTCCTGGGGTTTCATGCCGACAAACGACACGAGCAGGGTAGTATTCGGGTCATCGGGTACGGTAATGGTATAATTCCCGTCCACATCCGACACCACGCCTGTAGAGGTACCCTTAATCCGGATGGTCGCTCCGGGCAATGGCTGGTTGTTGACATCTCTGACAATCCCTTTGATTGTCCTCATCTCTTGTGTTTGTGCGGTCGTCAGGATGGTCGGAGCGACCGGGACTGCCTGCACACGACTTGAAAAAAACAGAGGAGCCACTGTGAGTTGGCAGGCTATGCAGAGCATAGGGACTCCCCGTCCGTAAAGTTGTTTCTTTTTCATGAGTTTTTAAGGTTTAACGACAATTTAAAACGCTCGTTTTTTCTGGATACGGCAGACCTTGAAAACGAACGGAATCAATTGTTGAAACCTAAAAATCACAAATCATATAAACAATTAAAAATTAATAGATAACAGAAACAGAAAAGTATCGGAAAAAGTGTTGTTCAGGACACGGAAAATTGGAATTATTGTCCAGAAAAAACAAGCGTTTTTTTCTAAAAACAGATTCTGTTACAGTGCTTTGACTTCAATTTTTTAACGATTGCCACTCCGACGCTGATGTCCTGGAGTGCTGTGCCTGTAGAATCATAGATAATGATTGATTCGGGAGAGGCGGGGCATATTTTCCGGCCTGTGACGATTTCCCCCAATTCTGCATAGATGGACTCCTTACCCATCAGCCCCTGGGATATGGCGTGTTGTGATTCCCCCACCCGGCATGCCTGCACCTTAATGTCGGTGACAACGACGGAAGAAGCGACCAAGCGCGGATCCAGTTCCTGCTTGCCGGGACTGTCCGCTCCGATTGCGGCAATGAAACATCCCGGCTGTATCCATTCTTTGCGGATATAATACTTGTGTGCCGGAGTGGCTGTTACGATAAGGTTGCTGCACCGGGCAGCCTCTTCCCCGGAACAGCAGATTACCGGTATGCCGAGTTCTTTTTGCAGCCTGACTGAAAACGATTCCGCTTTTCTCACATTTCTTCCGCTTACCCGGATTATCTCAATGGGTCTCACCAATGACAAGGCCTTCGCCTGGATTTCCGCTTGTGTGCCATAACCGAATACGCCTAATTGAACCCTCCCTTCAGGAGCAAGGTATTTGGCAGCCACGGCTGTCGCCGCCCCGGTCCGCCATTTGCTGATAGTTACAGAATCCATGATGGCTATAGGACTTCCGTTCCGGGCATCGCATATATAGATAATCCCCAGAATGCTAGGTAAACCGTAATTTTCCATATTTCCCGGAAAGCCTCCGTTTATTTTTACTCCATAATATTCTTCATTCCCATAACATATTCCGCCTGTCTTCAAATGAAATTCTCCGTTCCTGACATCCGCATGTAGTAAATCCGGCGCATACACCTTCCCTTGTGCATGCAACGCATGTGCCTCTTCAATGACAGGTAAGTATTCTGCCAAAGAAAGGGCATTCTGAATATCACTCCGTGTCAGCACCAATGTTCCTTTTTCCATATTTTGTCTGTTTTCGAATTTAAAACATTGTCAACGAACCCCTTCCAGGGCTTTGCTGTATTTTCTGAGATTTGTAATGACATTCTCTATTTCATCTTCATCAAGTGATTGCAGAGCATTGGAAATGGTGAGGTTGATGGATTCCGTCGCTTCGTCCAACACTTGCCGGCCTACTGCAGACAAGGCAATCATCTTACGCCTTTTGTCGGCATCGTCCTGAAATGTTTCCACCAAATCCGCCTGCATCAGCTTTTTGACATTCCGGCTCATCGTGGAGTGATCCACCTGTAAAAGCTCTGCCAGTTCCTGAATAGACAGTCCTTGATGGGCATTGATATGGTATAGTGTGTGACGTTGTCCGAAGGAAAGCCCTGCCCGCTGCCTGAACAACCCCAGGTTTTTAATCAATTCGTAGTTTAATTGCCTTAAAGTATCAATTTGATTTTGCATACAATTTTTAATTATTTTGTAATATACATGTATATATCATATTTTATATGCCTACAAATATATGTATAATACATGCAATATCCCATATTCAAATTATTTTTTAACATTAAAATTTTAAAATTCATACAGACAACCTGTTCTTTCCGTTTTCCAAACGTCACCGCCTGATTCCGCAAAAGATGGATGAATGCCAGTAATTTGAAAAGTTTTTCCTTACACTTTTCAAACATTTACTTATTGATTATCTATTGTTCATTTATTGAAGTGATTTGAACTTATGTTAGTTTCTTAAAAATGCATTAAGATATTAAAATACAGCGTACAAATAGAAATGTTCTTTATATTATAGGTGACCAAATATTGCTCTGGCTTTCCACAGCAAAACATGGTTATGTCACTCAAAGTTGCCTTATTGAGGTGGCAAACGCCATTTTGCACAAACTCAAGACAGGCTGCCAATGGTCGCTTTTTCCGGTAGAGGCCTTGTTTAGCGTCAAGGTACTGACATACGGGGCTGTTACCATCATTACAGGAAATGGAGCAAGGGCGGCAAATGGAAATCCGTATGGATTCAGCTACTTGACAACTACCGTACTGAATTGGACATGTCCTGCGCAACGTATTGAGAAAGAAGGAAGTCATCACGAACATCCGTGCCAATAAACGAAGGGACAACGCCGATGATATTCTGGTGGACGACGAACTGTATGCCGAAAGGTATTACATAGAGCGGACCGACGCCTGGGTGGATAGCTTCAGAACGGTTCTAAACCGGTTTGACACTACTGTTTCCAGCCGGACATCTTGGAATTATCTGGCTTTCGCTATCCTGCTGCTAAAGAAAATTTCACGAAAATAAGAGGTTTAAATCATTTCTATAAATAAAACAGGACTTTTAGTGGTTTACTGTTATTTTTTCGGTGTTTAGATATTACCTTTGTTGCAAACGAAATTGATTTTATGGATTCCGATAGATATTCTATTCATTTTTCTCCTCTACAGGGTTATACAGACCGGATTTATAGAAATGCTTTCGCTCACTATTTCGGTGGGGTGGAGGTGTACTATACCCCTTTTATCCGGGTAGAAAAAGGGGCTCTTCGCAAGCGTGATCTCCGGGATATAGAACCTGAAACGAATACGGTTGCTGACTTGATTCCTCAGATTCTTCCCGGTAGTGCCGATGAATTTCGTTTGTTGACCGATGCAGTGGGAGAGAAGGGATACAGGCAGATCGATATTAATCTGGGTTGTCCTTTCCCGATGATTGCCGGTAAGCACAAAGGGGCTGGAATGTTACTTTATCCCGCACAGGTAGCGGAGGTACTGGCTCCCATTGCAGAGTATCCGGAAATTCAGTTTTCGTTGAAAATGCGGTTGGGTTGGGAAAATGCGAGCGAATGCATGGTGTTGGTTGAATTGTTGAATACCCTTCGCCTTAGCCGCATCGCTCTTCATGCCCGAACCGGCAAACAACAATATAAAGGCCATCCGGATTTAGAAGCATTTCAGGGTTTCTATGAGCTTTGCCAGCATCCGCTTTACTACAATGGTGGTATTGAATCTTTGTCGGATATCCGACAAATTCTGATTCGGTTTCCCCTGCTGAAGGGCGTTTTTATCGGTCGTGGATTGTTGTCTTCGCCTTTGCTGGCTAAGGAATTTAAAGGAAATGAAACTTTTTTACCCGAACAACGTATGTCAATATATTTTGCCTTCCATGAAGAGCTTTTTTCAGCCTATTCCCAGGTACTTCAGGGAGAAACTCAATTGCTGGTGAAGATGAAGACCTTGTGGGAATATTTTTTGCCTGAAACTGACCGGAAGTTATTGAAACGGATTAAAAAGTCTACCCGCTTACAGCAGTATACCGAAAGTGTAAAAGCAATATTTACTTCTTAACAGGAAAATTCGATGAAAAAATTTTTGTTCATTACCATAGGTGTCCTTTCTGTAATCTTGGGAATAATCGGAATATTCGTGCCTGGATTACCCACTACCCCTTTTATTTTATTGAGTTCCTGGTTATTTTATAAAAGTTCGAAGCGATTGCATGATCGTTTACATCGTTCCCCCCTTGGAAAATATATCCGCCGTTACGAATCCCGGCAAGGGATGAGTTTAACCGGTAAATTCATTTCGATTGCCTGTATGTGGATCATGATCAGTATTTCTGCTTTTCTTATCCTTGAAGATTTCAAAATACGTGTTCTTTTGTTGATATTGGGAGCTATCGGTACAGGAAGTATATTATTGATCGTCCCGACTGCTAAGCGGCAAAATCCGGGATCTGAAGAGGCCCGGTAGGATCGTACAGTCGCCGCCGCCCGGCCATAAGTTTATTTTTTCTTTCTATTCCGATTTCGGAATAGAAAGAAAAAGGGAACAGTATTGACACCGTTCCCTTTATATAATATAGAATTACACCGGTTATGCGATCACGACATTAACGATTTTTTTCGGAACAATAATCATTTTCCGGATTTCTTTTCCTTCAAGCCATTTGCCTGCCTCAGGGGAGGCTTTGACTGCAGCTTCGATTTCTGCCTGGGTTGCAGTCAACGGCATATTCAGTTTGAAACGTACTTTACCGTTGAAAGAAACCGGATATTCAAAGCTATCTTCCACCAGGTATTTTTCTTCCCATTGAGGGAAAGTTGCTCCGGTTACGCTTTCGGCATGTCCCAACAAATGCCACAATTCTTCAGCAATATGAGGAGCATAGGGTGCTATAGCAACGACCAGGGGTTCGAGAATAGCCCGTTTATTGCATTTCAGTGCAGCCAATTCGTTGGTACAAATCATAAAAGCCGGAATAGAAGTATTGAAAGAAAAATTTTCGATATCGAATTCGATTTTTTTCAAGGTTTTATGAAGTACTTTTAATTCTTCTTTGGTCGGTACTTCGTCACTGACAGAGAATTCTTCTCCGTTCAGGAACAAACGCCAGAATTTACGTAAGAATTTATATACGCCGTCGATGCCTTGTGTATCCCAGGGTTTGTGTGCTTCAAGCGGTCCCAGAAACATTTCGTAAAGTCGTAAAGTATCGGCTCCGAATTGTTCGATGATATCGTCCGGATTGACTACGTTGAACATAGATTTCGACATTTTTTCAACGGCCCAGCCACAGATGTATTTACCGTCTTCGAGAATAAATTCGGCATCGGCATAATCAGGCATCCATTTTCTGAAGGCTTCTGTGTCCAAAATGTCGTTCTTGACGATGTTGACATCTACATGGATCTCGGTTGTTTCGTATTGACTTTTCAAACCGGCAGATACATAGGTATTGGTCCCTACGATGCGGTATACGAAATTCGAACGCCCTTGTATCATTCCCTGATTGATCAGTTTCTTGAAAGGTTCCGGTTCACAAACTACTCCTAAGTCATATAAAAACATATTCCAGAAACGGGAATAAATCAAGTGCCCTGTTGCGTGTTCTGCTCCTCCCAGATACAGATCGACATTACGCCAGTACGCATCTGCTTCATGGCTGACCAATGCTTTATCGTTGTGCGGGTCCATATAGCGGAGGTAATAAGCCGATGATCCCGCAAATCCCGGCATGGTATTCAACTCGATCGGATATCCTTCTTTCGTGGTCCAGTTTTTAGCCCGGCCGAGAGGAGGTTCTCCGTTTTCCGTGGGCAGATATTTATCGATTTCAGGTAATTCCAAAGGTAATTCTGCCTCATCTATCATATAGGGCATACTGTCTTTGTAGTATACAGGAAACGGTTCGCCCCAATACCGTTGACGACTGAAAATGGCATCCCGTAGGCGGTAATTGATCTTGCTCTTCCCGATCCCCCGTTTCTCCACTTCTTCGGCGATGAAAGCGATAGCTTCTTTTACTTCCATGCCGTCGATCAGTCCACTGTTGATCATCTTCCCTTCTTTGGCATCATACGAACTCTTGCTGAGATCGATAGGCTGGCCGTTATCGATAACCGGGATGACCGGCAGATTGAACTTACGTGCAAAAGCGTAGTCACGGCTGTCGTGGGCCGGTACGGCCATGATAGCTCCCGTTCCGTAGCCTGCCAATACATACTCACTGATCCATACCGGAATCGCTTCGTTGGTAAACGGATTCATCGCATAAGAACCGGTGAATACGCCGGTCACGGTTTTGATCTCGCTTTGGCGTTCGCGTTCGGTACGTTTAGCTACATAGTCAAGGTATTCAGCTACTGCTTTTTCCTGATCGGGGGTGGTCAGTTGCCTGACATAATCGCTTTCCGGTGCCAGTACCATAAAGCTCACCCCATAGATCGTATCGGGACGGGTTGTAAAGATCTTCAATTGTATATCCGAGTCTTTTACATCGAAAATCACATCGGCTCCCTGCGAACGTCCGATCCAGTTGCGTTGGATATCTTTCAGCGAATCGGACCATTCCAGGTGGTTCAATCCGTCCAGCAAACGCTGTGCGTAGGCAGAAACCCGTAAAGACCACTGTCGCATATTCTTTTGTACGACCGGGAAACCACCTCTCACCGAGAGTCCTTCTTTGACTTCATCATTGGCTAACACAGTTCCCAGCTGAGGACACCAGTTCACCATCGTATCGGCCAGATAAGCGATCCGGTAATTCAACAATACACGCTGTTGTTCCCGGATATCCATGGCTTTCCAGGCTTCGGCCGTGAAGATCGGGGTATCCGAGTTGGCTGCATTGATATTTGCGTTCCCTTCTTTTTCAAAGGTTTCTACCAGTTTGGCGATCGGTTCGGCTTTTTGAGTATCTTTATTGAACCAATGGTTGAACATTTGGATAAATGCCCATTGTGTCCATTTATAATATTTCGGATCGCAAGTTCTCACTTCCCGGTCCCAGTCGAAAGAAAAACCGATTTTATCGAGTTGTTCCCGATAGCGGGCAATATTTTTCTCTGTTGTAATGGCCGGATGTTGTCCTGTTTGGATGGCATATTGTTCGGCTGGCAAACCATATGCATCGAATCCCATCGGATGCAACACATTGAATCCTTTCAGACGTTTATATCTGGAATAAATGTCGGATGCGATGTAGCCGAGTGGGTGGCCGACGTGCAAACCGGCTCCGGAAGGATAAGGGAACATATCCAGTACATAAAATTTCGGTTTGGACGGATCGACGTCGACTTTGTAAGTCTGATTTTCTTTCCAGTAGCTCTGCCACTTTTTCTCTACCTCCTTAAAGTTGTATTCCATGATAATATAGATTGTTTATGATTTCATTTTGAGGCACAAAGATATAAAGTAAAAGGTAAAAGCTAAAAGGTAAAAGCTAAAAAGTAAAGGATAAAGTTGTGGCGGAACATAAAATGACAGAAGTTTCTAAAGTCATGCAGATAATGCTGCCGGTAAGCTGTTCCGGCTTGAAATGTTTGATTTCCTGTAAGTCTTGCCGGTCGCGGTATACAGGAGATCTTTATCCCGGACAGTAGCCGGATGACAGACGGTCAACGATAATAAGCCGGAAGGATAATGATTTGCATGAGGTTAGAATTGTGGTTTCAGGTGATAAATGACGATGACAGGGTTATCTTCTTCTTTCAGTCGGAATTGTAAGGTTTGCTTTTGTCGGGAGACCGGTAAATATCGATTTCCGTTGTTGGGATCATAGTATTTTTCGTCGTCGTTCAATACTGCTAAGGCGGAAACAGCCATCGGAGCATAAGTGTGACCGCGAAAGTTATCGTTTAGTTCGACGAGTATACCTTGGTGTGTCGTTTTATTCCAGATCAGTTCCTGAGGTTCGGAGCCATTGTATAAAATGAAAAAATAAGAATCCGATTCGTATATATTTTTGATAAAGATACCGGAGCTGACCAAAAGACTGCCTGCTTTCATGGGATCCGAACCGTTCAGTTGCCGGAGAATCCGGTCCGGAATAACTTTGTCTTTTAATGCATTGATAATGAAACGGGGAGATAAAGAATCTTGCCGGTATTGGAAGATCGTATCGTTATAGAGTATGGCACAACTCAATTCTTGTTTATAGGGTGCCGTTTCAAAAAAATCGAGGTTTACCCGGTTAAGAGTATTGCCTAAATCGAGTGAGAGCGGGACATATCCGATATCTTTGAGTTCATCGGTATTGTAATTATAAGTGGAATAAAATACGTTACATCGATACATCAGGTCGTATTTGAAAAGTAATTTCCCCGGTTCGGCAAAATCGATCGAGTTTATACTACGGATGATATCGGTATCCCGATGTAGTTGGGGTACCAGATCGACACTCCGGATGAATCGGTTTGTGGGCGTATAAAATAAGAGCTTATCCGAATCGAAAATAATCACTGTGTCTGCCTGAGGCGGAAAACAATAAGATTGAATAGAACGATATTCCCGTGGGCCTCTGCCCCGGGTACCGATGGTATTCAGAAATTTCCCCTGACGGTTGAAAACATAGAGGGAATCGTTTTCCGAATTTACCAGGAAAATATATTTATCGGTGATTTTCAGCTGTTTTACTCTGCCGATTAAAATCCGATCCGAGGTTTCTAAAGGGATGTAGGTACAACTGTCGATGAGTTGGGTTGGATCGAAAGACCGGACTTTCTGCAAGTCGCTTTTAGAAATACGGGTAACATCTATATTTCGGGGGACGGTTGGGTGCCCGCAATTGAATAGGAAACAAGCGAATAGACAGAAAAAAAGTAGCCGCATCGGAAAGGGAATTAGGGTTCTTTAGCAAATGTATAAAAAAATAATTACTTTCGTACGGTAATGGGCTTAAAACAAGGATATGTCGTCGGGTTTAGTGCTATTTATTTTGCTTGCTTATTTCGGGATACTGATTTTGATCAGTTATTTTACTTCCCGGAAATCGGATAATGAGACTTTTTTTACGGCTAATCGGACTTCCCCCTGGTATTTGGTGGCTTTTGGGATGATCGGGACCTCCCTTTCAGGAGTAACGTTTATCTCCATACCGGGTGAAGTCGGGAATAGCAATTGGACTTATTTGCCCGTCGTAATGGGAAATTGCATCGGATATGTGGTGATTGCCTTGGTTTTATTACCTTTATTTTACAAGTTGAATTTGGTGTCCATTTATTCCTGGCTGGGTATCCGTTTCGGTGAAAAAGCCCGTTTGACCGGATCGTTTTTCTTTATTTTATCTCAGTTGGTCGGCGCTTCGTTTCGTTTGTTCTTAGTGGTTGGAGTATTGCAATTGGCTTTATTCGACAGTCTGGGAATTCCATTTGCTTTGACGGTATTTATTACCTTAGGATTAGTGTGGATATACACTTTTCGGGGTGGTATAAAAACGATTGTTTGGACGGATACCTTACAAACGGTTTTTATGCTGATTTCGGTGGTTTTGACTATTGCCGTCATTTGTCAGGAGCTGGATCTGAATTTTAGTACGATGGCCGGTTCTATTCGGGAGAGTTCTTATGCCCGTATCTTTGATTGGGACTGGCGTTCTTCCCACAATAGCCTGAAACAGTTTCTGGCCGGAATAGCGATTACGGTTGCTATTAATGGATTGGACCAAAATATGATGCAAAAGAGCTTGACCTGTCGTTCACTGAGAGACTGCCGGATCAATATGTATTCTTTTTCTTTTCTGTTTTTACTTACGAATGTTTTATTTCTCGCGTTGGGAGCTTTATTATATATATATGCGGAGATGAAAATCGTAGAACTTCCCGGAAAATCGGACGATGTTTTTGCTTTTTTATCGATGAACTATTTCGGAGTAACCACCGGTTTATTTTTCTTGCTGGGCATAACGGCAGCTGCTTACTCTTCTGTAGATTCTTCCCTGACCTCTTTAACCACTTCCTTCAGTATCGATTTTTTGAAGATCGATCCAAAGGATCCTTTGCAAAAACGCCGGAGAATAGGAGTACATCTGGCTTTTTCACTATTGATGTGTATCGTAGTAATTCTTTTTCGGGAATTGAATAATACCAGTGTCGTCAATGCGGTATTGAAAGCTGTCGGTTATACGTATGGGCCGATTTTAGGGTTGTTTACTTTTGGGCTGATGACCGAATATCAGGTAAAAGGAAAATTTCTGCCTTGGATATGTTTGCTGTCACCCCTGATTTCTTATGTCCTCGATCATTTTTCAGAACAATGGTTTTGGGGCTATTGTTTCGGTTTTGAAATTTTATTGGTGAATGGTTTTTTGTGCTTTCTGGGTTTATGGATTTTCCGTAAACGAATAGTAGAAGCAATATAACCTCATAGATTTGTTAAAATTATTTTATAATGTTATCTTTAACGCCGATAAAGCGTAATAGTGATAGAAATTAATTACAGCACGATGAAAATTACTGTTATTTTACTAGCCCTTTCTTTGTTGTGTCTTTTTTCCTGTAAGGATAAAAAGGTAAAAGAAGAATTGACGACACAGAAAGTAGAAGTTGTTGAAGTGGCAAAACCGGAACCGGTGGCTCCTCCTAAAGAAGAACCGAAACCTGTTGTGAAACAGGTGAATTATTATCTGGTGGCCGGATGTTTTAAAATTCCGGAGAATGCTGAACGTTTACAGGCTAAATTAATCCAGGAAGGTTACGACTCCCGGATTGTTCCTTTTTATAATATGAGCATGGTCACTTATGATGGCTATGAAACTCGTAAAGAGGCACAAGTGGCTCTGAACCGGATTGTGAGAGAACCCGGAAAAGAACTGACCTGGGTATATCCTGTCAGATAAACCGGGCTTACAACTCTATACCTGTAAAAACCCGAAGTGCATAACCGATTAGGAAACTGATCGCTGCTATGCCTATACTGATTATTGCCATTTCAGTAAAGCGATGCCGGAAGCTTTCTGTTTTGACAATGGAATAATAGTAATTGAAAATAGCTATAATCACTAATGCTCCGAACAGACAGACGCCCAGCCCCCAATATACATTGGACAGGAGGACGAAAGGCAAAATCAGGACAACGACAGTGATAACATAAGCGATTCCGGTGTATACGGCGGCTTTTAGTGCATTTTTGTGAACATTGTTTTCAGTTCGGGTAGAGAGATATTCCGAGGCAGCCATGGAAAGAGCTGCTGCAATGCCGGTAATAGCGCCTGTCAGGGCTACCAGTTTGGCATGTTGAAGGGCAAAAGTATAGCCGGCCAGGGCTCCGGTAAATTCTACCAGCGCATCGTTCAGTCCTAAAACGACAGAACTCATATAATTCAGCCCTTCTTCATCGATAAGCTCGATTAATCTCGATTCATGAATTTCTTCATCCCGGGCAATTTTTTGTAAATCTTCCAAATGAGTTTGACGGTAGGCTTCCTGAGCATATTTTTCACTATTTTCCATCAGTTTGATACTGAAAGTAAGCCCGAATAAACGGGCAATCCAAACATAGAAACGAACTTTGCCTTTTTCCTGACTTCGTCACTCAAAAAATGTTCATTTTATAATTGATTGATAAACAATATTTTGTATCTTTTCATGCCCTTATTTTGGGGTACGCAAAAGTTTTTTT